>JAHJNE010000400.1 GCA_018820995.1 Gammaproteobacteria bacterium
CGCGGTTATTCAATTTAGCGGCACACTTAGTAAAGGGAATGTCGCAGAACATACCAAAATTCTGCAGGATTGGCTTGAAGCACAGGGTTATATCGCTATTGCTGCGCCAGTTGAGGCGGGCTATAACGGCCCGATGACCTTGCCGATGTTACGTCGCAACGAAATATTGATTGAGATAAAGTAGTACACCAAAATCTTAACCATTTAGTGCAACAGAGTTGCCGCAACACCGGCAAGCGCATGTTTGCGCTGCCAGTTTTTTGCAACAAGTGAAGCAACGCCAGCAGTTAGCGTCAGAGCTGATTGCTGGCAGCAACTGTTATCACTCCGGGTATTTATCCTCGCGCAGGCATTTCGCCCTTGGCGCCCGCTCCGCATCCGCCGCTACTTGCCAGCCTTGCAGATTGTCTTTTATCAGTTGGCAAAGCGCATCGATATGTGCGGGTTCGGCATTAAGTGCAGTGATATATTCGTAGCGCTCGCCGCCGGCATGCAAAAAGTACTCTTTGTTCTCTTCGCCAATTTCTTCGATGGTTTCCAAGCAGTCTGCGGCAAAACCTGGGCAAAAAATCTGCACGCTTTTTACGCCTTGCGCCGGCAATCCTTTTAAAGTTTCGTCGGTATAAGGCTTTAACCATTCTTCACGGCCAAACCTTGATTGGAAGGTCGTGAGGTACTGATTTTTGCTCAGACCCAACTGTTCGGCAATCAGCCTGGTCGTTTTATAACATTCACAGTGGTAAGGATCGCCATTGAGTAAATAGCGTTTTGGCACGCCGTGGTAGGAAAAAATCAGCTTGTCGGCCTGACCATGCTGTTGCCAGTGCTGGCGAATTTTCTCGGCCGCGGCATGAATAAAAGGCGCGTAATCCGGGTAATGCGAGATAAACCGTAAATCCGGCAACCAGCGACGACGGGTAAAATGGTTGGCGAGCTCATCAAACGTAGAGGCTGAAGTCGAACCGGAATATTGCGGATAAAGTGGCAATACCAGCAGCTTTCGCACCCCCTGCGCAAACATTTTTTCCAGCACTGCTTCAAAACTCGGGTTGCCGTAGCGCATCGCAAAATCGACTACCACATTTTGCATCCCTTGCTGCTGCAGCTGTGCTGCAATGGCGTCACTTTGCGCCTGGGTATTAAATAACAGCGGCGATCCTTGATCGGTAAACACCGTGGCATAGGATTTGGCTGAGCGGCGCGGTCGGATCCGCAAAATCACCCCGTTTAAAATCAGCCACCACAGCAAACGTGGCACTTCCACCACCCGCGGATCGGATAAAAACTGTTTTAAATAGCGGTGCAACGCTTTAGGCGTCGGCGCATCTGGTGTGCCTAAATTGGTGAGTAAAATGCCAATTTTATCTTGTTGCTGATGGTCGTAATTGGGGGTGTTGATATAACGCATAACAGAGTCACTGCCCTTCTGGCTGATTGAACTAGCTTTACGCCACTTTTGAATGAATGGTTTACCTCAAAGGCTTGGCTTATCTTAACAGCTTCAGCACCTCCGATGGAAACCAATCTATCGCTGGGATCATTGGCCGAGGTAATGGCGACATCCAGTGCTGTGAGCATGACCAAACTTCAGTACTTTTGTAACCTGAAAAGTAGCTTTACCAAGATAAAACGTCGTCATGCTACAGATATGGAAATCCCAATAGACCTAAAGCTTGTGAAGTACCGGATATATATGATTTGATGGCAAAAGTAATTTAGAAACAAGGAACAACATGCCAGTCACAAAGGAAGAGTGGTCAGCGGCGAGCAAAGAGCAACGCGCCGCCATGTTTCCGCTGTCACAGCAAGGCGACGACGCCGCAAATCAGTTGATGCAGCGTTGTGGACAGTTTGCCAAAGAAAACCCCAGCTTGGCACTGACGTTGTTGTATCTGATGATGAGTCTGATTGGCTTGTTATTCCAAAGCGCATTGTTATACCGTTTTGGCTTGAATGTGTTGCCCTATTTAGAAATCACCGATTTTTTATTATCGGCGCTGACCCACCCGAAGGTTGTTGCTGTGTTAATTGTGATGCTGTTGGGTGTGTTTGCCATGTTTAATTTTGAACGACGAACCCGCAGAAACAACTTCCGTTATGCTGTATCAACAGAGGCTAGCTTTCAGCGTTGGTGGGTACCCAAAGCATCGTTATGGATGCCGCTGCTGTTTTTGATCTATTTAGTCATGGCGGCTTGGGTGAATGGCAATAAATTTGCCAAAGATATCCGCGC
>JAHJNE010000401.1 GCA_018820995.1 Gammaproteobacteria bacterium
GGCGAGTAAAAAAACACCGCAATCCTAGTGTTCATTCAAATAAAAAATATTCAACCAACAAACTTGGTTCACTAAAACAAAAGGGCCAGAGTATGCTCACTCTGGCCCTTCAATTTAAGGTTACTTCAATCAGGCAAGTTGCGGCGCCAGATAAGAAATCGGTAACTGTGCAGGCTTGTCGAAAGTGACAAACTCCCAGTTTTCCTGGTTTGCCAGTACGGCATTTAACAGTTGGTTATTTAAAGCGTGGCCAGTTTTGTAAGACTTAAACTCGCCCAGAATGCTATAACCAGCCATATATAAATCGCCGATTGCATCGAGAATTTTGTGTTTGATGAACTCATCGTCGTAACGCAAACCGTCTTGGTTTAAAACCCGGAATTCGTCAAGCACGACAGCGTTATCAAAACTTCCACCTAACGCCAGATTATTCGCACGCAGATATTCAATATCTTGCAGGAAGCCAAAAGTGCGGGCACGGCTGATATCTTTGATAAAACCAGCAGCTGAGAAATCAAGTTTCATCCGTTGTTTGGTTTCGGAAATCACCGGGTGATCAAAGTCGATGGCAAAATCAATGCGAAAACCGTGATGTGGCTTGAATTCTGCCCACTTATCACCGTCTTCAACGCGCACTGTTTTCTTAATTTTGATGAATTTTTTTGCCAGTTTCTGTTCACTGACACCTGCTTCAAGTAGCAAGTAAACGAATGGATTGGCACTGCCATCCATAATTGGAATTTCAGCTGCATCGACTTCAACCACTAAGTTGTCGATGCCAAGGCCAGCAACTGCGGCCATTAAATGCTCGGTCGTGGATAACCGCACGCCATTTGGGTTGATTAAACAGGTACACATCACCGTATCACCCACCATTTCTGGGGATACTTTAAAATCTACCACTGGATTCAGGTCAACACGACGAAACACAATTCCTGTGTTGTCAGGCGCAGGCCGGAGAGTTAGCGTAACCTTCTCGCCCTTGTGCAAACCCACTCCGATAGAGCTGATAGATTTACTGATTGTACGTTGTTTAATCATCTTTCCTCGTCCTGTTCAAAATTTGAACAAACCCAAACGGCGGCGAAGCATAGCATATGTTAACAACATTGCCAATGCTCAGGGCGCAGCCCCGATATCACAACCCTGCCAAGCGGTGTCTCAGTGTAGAGACTAATCCGCTTGTTTGCGCAGGAATGCCGGAATATCAAAAATATCGATATTGGCTTTATTATCCGTTTGCGGCTTACTTGGTGCAGCTTCAACCGGAGCAACTGCTGGCATTGCATCACGCATTTCACGTGCAGCATTGCCCGCGTTGCCATACACGGTGCCGGCATTACCATAAACGCTGGCTGAATGGCTGTTATACTGCGCACGCACAGGTTCTGCAGCACGGTGATGACCATGCACTAAGCTGATATCAGGTTTGCGTTCAGCGCCAATACCAGTCGCGACCACAGTGACACGCAGTTCGTCTGACATGTCTGGGTCAATGACCGCACCAACCACCACAGTGGCATTTTCAGAGGCAAACGCTTTCACCGCATTACCAACGATTTCAAACTCTTCAATCGTTAAATCCAGACCCGCAGTGATATTCACCAGAATACCTTTGGCGCCTGACAAATCGATATCTTCCAACAACGGGCTGGAAATAGCTTGCTCGGCAGCTTCTTCTGCGCGATCCGGACCTGACGCGCGGCCAGTTCCCATCATGGCAGTGCCCATTTCAGACATCACAGTACGTACGTCGGCGAAGTCAACGTTGATGAGACCTGGACGTGTGATCAGTTCTGCAATCCCTTGTACTGCGCCTAACAGCACGTTATTGGCGGCTTTAAAAGCATCCAATAAGCTGGTGCCTTTGCCCAATACTTTTAATAATTTGTCGTTTGGAATGGTGATCAAAGAGTCGACGTGCTTAGACAACTCAGCGATACCTTCGTCGGCATAACTTGACCGTTTTTTGCCTTCAAACGGAAATGGTTTGGTCACTACAGCGACAGTCAGAATACCTAATTCGCGGGCAACCTGCGCCACAATAGGTGCAGCACCGGTACCAGTACCACCGCCCATACCGGCAGCAATAAACACCATGTCAGCACCCATAATGGTTTTTTTGATGGTGTCGCGATCTTCTTCGGCTGAACGGCGACCCACTTCCGGATTCGCACCAGCACCCAAACCTTTGGTGACGTTTGCACCTAACTGCAGTGTGACATTGGCAGAAGAATTACGCAGCGCCTGCGCATCGGTATTCGCCGCAATAAATTCGACGCCTTCGATGTTATTGGCCACCATATATTCCACGGCATTGCCGCCGCCGCCGCCAACACCAACAACCTTAATGACAGCTTCTTCGCTGTGGTTTTCCATTAACTCAAACATAGCTCTCTCTCCGTTTTTTATACGCTAATCCCCGTCATCCTTGACGGTACAGGGGTGTTGGCCGCGCTCACTCACTCCAATCGCATAGTGTACTATGCTCATGGAGATTCATTCACTTGCCGCCTACCTGTACCGCCAATGATATAAGGGATACTCTCTCTCTTTAAATTTCTTAAAATTTCTTAAAATTCGCCTTTAAACCAGCTGGTGATTTTTCGCAACAATCCACCGACTGATTCCCGTGCTGCGCCAACTTTTTTCTGCTGTTGCCGCACATCTTTGCCGTACAATAACAGACCCACCACGCTGGCGTAGGCTGGATCTTGTACATATTCTGCTAAACCTTTTAATTTGGTCGGGAAACCTAACCGCACCGGCATTTGAAAAATATCCTCGGCAAACTCAATAGCACCTTCCATTTTGGCGGTACCACCGGTTAGCACAACACCAGCCGCAATTTGTTCTTCCAGACCGCTGGCGCGGATTTCTTCCAGCACCAGTTCAAATAATTCCTGATAACGAGGCTCTACCACTTCGGCCAAGGTGTGACGCGACATACTGCGGGCAGGACGACCGCCAACACTTGGCACTTCAATACTTTCTTCTTTACCGACCATGCTGCGAAGCGCACAGGCGTATTGAATTTTAATTTCTTCGGCATGGCCAATCGGCGTGCGGAAAATTTTTGCAATATCGCTGGTGACCTGATTACCAGCAACAGGGATCACTGCCGTATGACGCAGCGCGCCGTTGGTGTAGACAGAGATATCAATCGTACCCCCGCCCATATCCACCACACAAACACCCAGCTCTTTTTCATCTTCAGTCAGCACGGCATAGCTAGAAGCTAACGAGCTGAATATCAGCTGATCAACGTGCAAACCACAACGTTCGACACATTTTTCAATATTTTTTGCCATGTCGTTGGCGCAGGTGATGATATGTGCTTTAGCTTCCATCCGCACACCAGACATGCCAATCGGGCTCTTAATGCCTTCTTGCATGTCGACTGAGAATTCCTGCGGCAACACATGAAGTAAACGACGTTCTGCTGAAATTGGTACAGACTTGGCAGCATGAATCACATTCGCCACGTCTTCTGCAGTGACTTCGGTATCGTTGATCGGCACCATACCGCTTTCGTTCTGGCAGCGAATATGTTTACCGGTAATGCCTAAATACACCGAAGACACACGGCAGTCTGCCATCAGTTCGGCTTCATCGATGGCGCGCTGCACGGCCTGCACCACCAGATTTAAATCATTGACCCCGCCTTTATCCATCCCACGGGCGATATGTGTACCCACACCAACAATACTCAGTTGATTGTCCGCAGTAATTTCGCCCACCAGCGCTTTGATCTGCGACGTACCGATATCTAAACCAACGATCAATTCCCGATCTAACGACTTGGTCATGCTTTTCTCTTATTTGATTGCACAGGCGCTGGGGCAAAACGAACCGCCAAACCCGTGTCATACCGCAAGTCGACCTGCTCGATCGCTTCGGATTTATGTTTACTGATAGAAGGGTACAAATCGATAAACCGCTGTACCCGTTTTAGCGTATCTTCACGCCCTAATTTTAATTCGATGCCGTTACTCAATGTCAGTTGCCAGGCAAACCGTTCAGAAACCGATAAACTTGCAGCTTCAAGCTGGTGTAATGTTAACAGGCTTTGCACTCGGGTGAACATGGTCAGGGCATCCTGCTCGCTGCCTTTTGGGCCTGCCAGTTGTGGTAATGTGGCATTTAGCTGTGCAATGGGCGCTTTAAACACCTCGCCTCTTTGATTCAGCAAATACTCCAGATTCCATATCGCAACCGGACTGTGCTCTGTCACAACCACCACCAGTGTACCAGGCCATTGTTTGCGCACGGCTACCTGATACACCCAAGGTTGTTGCTGCAGGAACTGCTGCACCTGATCAACGTTCACATGAAAGTAATTTCCGACAAATTCCTGCTGCAAAGTCCGGTGAAGCTCATTCGGTTGAATATGCCCAAAGTCCCCATACAGTTTCACTTGGCGGATTGGTGCATTTTGTTGATCCTGCACCCAGACCACAACCCGGCTAAAAAACCAAATCACTAAACATAACGACAGCAGAAAAAACAACACACCACCGACAAAAGCCGGGGTGAAAGGTGTTTTTTGCTTGCTGCGTACAATCGTCATCAGCTTTGCTCTAATACTTTGTAAACGAGTTGCTCGAAGCTATAGCCGGCCGCTTTTGCCGCCATCGGCACCAGTGACTTTTCGGTCATCCCCGGTACCGTATTCACTTCCAGCAGATAAAAATTGCCAGCTTCATCCATCATCGCGTCTACACGACCCCACACTTTGGCATCAACTGCTTTAAAAGCTGCCGCAGCAGCTTGTTGCAGCAATGTCGTCTGTTCGGCATTCAGTGGCGCCGGACACAGATATTCAGTGCTATTGGACTGATACTTGGCTTCGTAATCATAAAACGCGCGTGGCGTACGCATTTCAATCACCGGCAATGCCTGACCATCTAACATGGACACGGTAAATTCACGGCCCTGGATCCATTGTTCAACTAACACAGCGTCATCGTAGGTAAAGGCCAATTCCAGCGCGGCTTTTAACTCTTCACCAGTGGTGGCTGCGCTCATGCCAATGCTGGAACCTTCGTTGGCCGGTTTTACCATCACTTTGCCATTGAGCTTGGCAATAACTGCCGCGTGGTCGATGCCTTCACCTTTAACCGCCACCACAAAAGGTGCCGTAGGTAAGCCGTGCGCGCTGAATAAGAACTTACAACGAATTTTATCCATCGCCAGTGCCGAGCCCAGCACACCACTGCCGGTGTAAGGTAAACCTGCAAGTTGCAACGCTCCTTGCATGGTGCCGTCTTCACCGCCGCGACCGTGTAGCACAATAAATACCCGCCCAAAGCCCAGCGATTTTAGCTGCGCTAAATCCTGCTGTTTTGGATCAAAGGCGTGGGCATCGATGCCTTGATTTTGTAACGCTTTTAATACCGCGGCGCCTGACTTTAACGACACTTCACGTTCGGCCGAAGTCCCGCCAAACATCACCGCGACTTTGCCAAAATTACTGCTCATTATTGGCTCCTGCCTTTAGTCCAGCCTTTAATAAAGAAATCTGAAGTTGTTGTGCCGCCAGTTGTTTCGCCAGCGCGCCAATGTTGCCGGCGCCTTGCGTTAATAGCACGTCACCGTCCTGCAATACATCGGATAGTGCAGCGGCTAAATCGGCTGGTTGCGCTACGTAAATCGGGTCAAGTTGGCCGCGGGCACGAATGCTACGGCATAAGCTACGGCTATCTGCACCGGCAATTGGCGCTTCACCGGCACTATAGACTTCCAGCAACAACAAGGTGTCGACAGTAGACAACACCTGGGCAAAATCTTCGTATAAATCACGGGTTCTGGTATAACGGTGTGGTTGATACGCCATCACTAAACGACGCTCTGGCCAGGCATTACGAGCTGCCGCGATGGTCGCTGCAACTTCAGTCGGATGGTGACCATAATCATCAACCAGCAATACTTTACCGCGGCCAGTCTCAAATTCGCCGTATTGTTCAAACCGCCGGCCAATGCCTTCGAACTTGCTAAAAGCTGTTAAAATCGCGCTTTCGCTAATGCCTTCATCACTGGCAATGGCAAAAGCGGCCGTCGCATTGAGTGCGTTATGGCGCCCTGCCAGATTGAGCTCAACGCTGCGGCTATGACCGGTTGGGTCGGTAATTTCAAAACGAGTTTGTGTACCTGCCTGACTAAATTCACTGATCCGGTAGTCTGCGTCGTCACTAAAACCGTAAGTCAGCACGGTACGACCAATCTGTGGGATCAATTCACGAACCACCGGGTCATCAATGCAAACCACGACCACACCATAAAATGGCAGGTTATGACAAAACTCGAGGTAGGTACTTTTCATTTTCTCAAAATCGCCCTGATAAGTTTCCATATGATCAGGTTCAATATTGGTAATAATGGCGGCCATGGGCTGCAGATGCAGGAATGAAGCATCACTTTCGTCAGCTTCAGCAATTAAATAACGGCCTGCACCCAGTCTTGCATTGGTGCCTGCAGAATTTAGTAAACCACCGATGACAAAAGTTGGGTCGGTGTTCGCCTCAGCAAAAATTGACGCCACTAAGCTGGTGGTTGTGGTTTTGCCGTGGGTACCTGCGATAGCAATACCATGACGAAACCGCATCAGTTCCGCCAGCATTTGGGCACGGCGAACCACAGGAATACGTTGCTCCAATGCTGCAGCAATTTCCGGATTCTCAGCTTTAATAGCACTGGAAACGACCACCACGCTGGCGCCTTTGATATTGTCAGCCGAATGGCCAAAACACACTTCGGCACCTAACGAGGTAAGCCGCTCAACCACTGGATTTGGGCCTAAATCAGACCCTGAAACTTTGTAACCTTCATTAAGCAGCACTTCGGCAATGCCGCCCATTCCAGCCCCGCCAATACCGACAAAGTGGATCCGTTCCACCCGACGCATGGCAATTTTTTCCTGGGGCCTGGTCATTGTATTCATATTATTTCAACCCTATCACGTGTCGACAAACCGCTACGACCTGCTCGGCCGCATCGTCGATGGCACAAGAACGTGCCTTTTGTGCCATGTGTGCAAGCGGCGTTTTATCAGACAGCCAGCTTTGCAGCAGCGACACTAAATTCTCATTGTTCAAATCATGTTGTGGCCACAGCATGGCTGCGCCTTGTTGTACTAACCAGTTGGCATTGGCAGTCTGATGATCATCAATCGCACTTGGTAAAGGCACAAAAATGGCAGCGACTCCGGCACAGGCCACTTCGCTGACAGTTAACGCACCAGCACGACAAATCACTAAGTCTGCCCAGCGATAGGCATCCGCCATATTTTCAATAAAAGCAGTCACTTCCACTTGCATCGAGGCTGGTGCATCGGCGTAACTTTGTTGCACTTGCGTTAACATCGCCTGACCGGTCTGATGTTTTACCTGAACAGGCCCACAAGCCGCGACCTGCTTCAGCTGCGCCGGTAAAATATCATTCAGTGGTTTAGCGCCTAAACTACCACCGACGATCAAAATATTTAAGCCTTTACTGAAATTAATCTCAGTTTTTAAGCCAATCAGCTCGCTTCGTACCGGATTCCCCAACACTTGTCGTTGCTGAAGGCCTGCAAACGCAGTTGGGAACGCTACCATCACCTGACTGGCAAGTCTGGCTAACAGTTTATTGGTGGTGCCGGCGACAGCATTTTGCTCATGGATAAGCAGTGGAATGCCTTTCATCCAGGCAGCAAAACCGCCAGGTCCACTGGCATAACCACCAAACCCAAGCACCAGTTGTGGTTGCACTTGATTGACCACACGGCGCGCCTGACAAATCGAGCGCCATAACATCACCGGAGCGCCAAGTAAGGCTTTGAGACTTTTGCCGCGCAAACCGCCGACCTGAATGGCATGAAAATGCCAACCAAAGCCAGGCACTAAGCGCGCTTCCATCCGATCTGCAGTGCCCAGCCAATGGATGGTCCAGCCTTCTGCATGCAATAAAGCGGCAACTGCCTGAGCCGGGAAAATATGTCCACCGGTACCGCCTGCCATAATTAACGCAGTAGGTCCATTGCTATTAATCATGCGGACCTCCGCTAATGGCATGCTTCCCTTTTAATCGAACTTCAAAATCAATCCGCAGCACAATAGCGGCTGCAATCAGCATCAAAATTAAGCTACTACCGCCAGAGCTGACAAACGGCAAAGTAAGGCCTTTCGTAGGTAACATACCGGTGGCAACACCGACGTTCACAAACGTCTGACAACCAATCCAAATCGCCAACGCATAGGCCAGGAAACCATGAAAGCTTAAACCCTTTTGCAGCGCCCTTTTCCCAATCCATAATGCTCGGACGAACAGCAAAAACAATAATGACATCACGGCAAAGACACCAAATAAACCGGTCTCTTCAGCGATGACCGCCAGAATAAAGTCAGTGTGCGCTTCAGGTAAATATTCGAGTTTTTGTACTGAATTCCCCAATCCCTGACCAAACCAGCCGCCACGGCCAAAAGCCATCAACGATTGCGTCAACTGATAACCACTACCAAAAGGATCGGCCCATGGGTCAAGGAATGACGTCACCCGCCGCCAACGGTATTCGCTGTAAATAATCAGCACGGCAATCGACATTAAGCCGGTAAAAATCAACCCAAAAAATTGCCACAGCTTGGCACCAGCTAAAAACAACAACACCACACTGGTGCCGAACATCACAATCACGGTCCCCAAGTCTGGTTGCATCAGCAGTAAAACCGCAAAAGCGAACAGAATAAATAACGGTTTCAAAAAACCTTTTAAGTTCTCCCGCACTTCTTCATGCCGGCGTACTAAATAACTGGATAAATACACAAAAAAGAATAACTTTGCCGGCTCAGCCATTTGAATACCAACAGGGCCGATATACAACCAGCGGGTACTGCCGTTGACATTGCGCCCCACGACCAACACCGCAATCAAGCCCAATAACGCAAACACCAACAACAGTAAATTGGTATTGTGCCACCACTGAATCGGGATATTTAACACAGCGTAAGCCATCGCTAAACCGATCAGCATATAGACACCGTGGCGAATACTAAAATGCAGAGGATTATCGAATAAGCGCTCGGCGACTGGCACTGAAGCACTGCTGACCATGATAAAACCAACACAGAGCAGCAAGATCACCAGCGTTAAGAAAAAACGATCGTAACTAATACCATCTTCAGCCTGCCACCAATCTGAAATGTCATCGCCGATATCGCTCAACCAATTGAGGGTCAGTTGCTTCATACGCACACCTTCTGTACATATTCAGCGAACAGGCGGCCACGCTCTTCATAGTTTTTAAACATATCGAGACTGGCACAAGCCGGCGACAACAAGACTAAATCACCTGCAGCGACTAAACCCGCCGCGACTTTGACTGCTGCGGCTAAATCAGCCACTTCGATAGCGCCAGGTACCAATGCAGCTATCGACGGGCCATCCTTACCCAAGGTAATCAGCACATCCACTTCGTCACGCAAAACGGAAGCAAGTTCAATGAAATTGGCACCTTTGCCATCACCACCGGCAATCAGCAGCAATTTGCCGGGAACATCAGATCGAAGTCCGGCGATGGCGGCTAATGTTGCGCCGACATTAGTGGCTTTGGAGTCGTTGATCCATCGCACGCCGTTATGATTGGCAACTAAGGTACAGCGATGAGGCAAACTTTGATAAGTGCGAAGGGCCGTTGCAATTCCGTCGCGGCTTGCGCCTGCGGCGAGCGCGAGTGCAGCCGCAGCCAACGCATTAAATTGATTATGCTTGCCGACCAGAGTCATCTCTGAAACCGGCAGCAACGGCAAGCCTGCCACTTGCAGCATGCGCACACCTGCGACATCGACAACACCGTAGTCGGTGCCGGCGACACTGAGCGCGAGCTTCGCCATACCGCTTTGATTCGTAATGACATCTGAACTGTCTGCCGATGAAGAGGATTCTAAATTGGTTGTCGGCAGCGTCAATGCATCGTCAGCGTTATACACTGCCAGCGCCGCATGTCGGAAAATCCGTTGTTTAGCTGCAGCATAGGCCACCATTGAGCCGTGCCGGTCGAGATGATCTTCCGTCACATTCAGATTACAGGCAGCAACTAACTTCAGGTTGTAAGTGGTGTCGAGCTGAAAACTGGATAATTCCAACACGTAAACCTGGGTATTGGTTTCGGCTAATGCATCGAGCACGGGCAGGCCAATATTGCCGGCGGCAAGGGCGTTGATGCCACTTTGCTGCAGCATATAAGTCACTAATGTGGTGACCGTTGACTTGCCATTCGAGCCAGTAATCCCCAGCACTGGCTTTTGATTCACCAAGGCAAATAATTCAACATCCCCCATCAGCTGGGTGCCTTGGGCAGACGCAAATCGAATCGCCGGATGCGATAAATCCAGACCTGGGCTGACCAAAATCACATCCATTTTTGCCAGTCGATTGGCGTCGAGTTCACCTAAATAGATGCCATCCACTTTTTCCGGCGGAATTGCGTCTAAGCCGCTGACTTTCAGCCGGGAATCCATCAAGGTAGGTTTGATGCCTTGTTTCAGCAAAAAGCGCACTGTGGCCAGACCCGAAAGGCCTAACCCCAATACCGCCACTTTTTTGCCCTGAAACAACTTCGTCATGTCATGCATCCGATTAACGCAGTTTTAAGGTCGCAAGACCCACTAACACAAAAATAATCGACAAAATCCAGAACCGAACAATCACCCGCGGCTCTGGCCAACCTTTTAATTCATAATGATGGTGAATTGGCGCCATCCGGAAAATCCGTTGGCCACGCAATTTGTAGGAACCCACCTGTAAAATGACCGACAACGTTTCGATGACAAAAATACCGCCCATCACAATCAGCACAATTTCCTGACGTACCAGCACCGCAATCACCCCTAAAATTGCACCCAATGCTAGGGAGCCAACGTCGCCCATAAAGACTTGTGCCGGATAGGTGTTAAACCATAAGAATCCTAGTCCGGCGCCGACAATGCTGGCACAGACCACCACCAATTCGGAGGTGAGGGGTAAATGCGGGATATGCAGATAATTGGCAAACACCGCGTTACCACTGACATAAGCGATGATGGCAAATGCCATGGCGACCATGATTGTCGGGACAATCGCCAGACCATCCAGACCATCGGTCAGATTGACGGCATTGCTAAAACCGACCATCACAAAGTAAGTGGTCACCAGGAAAAACAACCCTAATTGCGGCAGCACATCTTTCATAAAAGGCACGATAAGACTGGTTTCCGCCGGACGGTCTGAAGTGGCATACAGGAAAAAGGCGGTGACAATTGCAAACACCGACTGCCAGAAATATTTCCAGCGTGCAATCAACCCTTTAGGATCTTTGCGAATGACTTTGCGGTAATCATCGATAAAGCCAATCCAGCCGTAACTGACCAGTACGAATAACACCACCCAGACATATTTATTTGATAAATCGGCCCATAACAAGGTACTGATGGCGATGGACCCTAAAATCAGCAACCCGCCCATAGTCGGAGTGCCTTTTTTCGAGAAATGGCTTTGTGGACCATCATCACGAACCGTCTGGCCAATTTGCAGCTTTTGCAACGCACGGATTAATATCGGACCAAAATACAGGCTGAGGAATAAAGCCGTCAGAATGCCAAGAATGGATCTGAAGGTTAAGTAACTGAATACGTTAAACGCATTCACATATTGAGTAAGATACTCGGCTAACCAGACTAACATGCACCTGTCTCCTGCTGACATCTTTCTAGCAAGTCTTGTACAACCAACTCCATCTTGGCGCTGCGTGAGCCTTTGACCAAAATAGACACTTCTGCTGCACTATTTAAATACGGCGTTAATTTCGCCACCAGCTGTTGGCGCGAACTAAAATGTGCGCCTTGCGCATGGAACTGCTCGCTGGCGTTCTGTGATAACACGCCCAGCGTGAACAGCTGATTAATCCCCGCCTGTTTGGCGTAAATTCCCACTTCTTCATGATATAACCGCGCATCTGGCCCCAGCTCGCCCATATCACCTAACACCAGGATACGAGTGCCGGTATAGGAAGCCAGTAAGTCGGTTGCAGCTTTGACCGATTCGGAATTGGCGTTATAAGTGTCATCAATAATGCGCAGATTTTCGCGCGGCTGATGCACGTTGATCCGGCCTTTCACCGGTTTCATTGCCGCGAGCCCAAGCTGGACATCAGTCAAACTGGCCCCTAAGGCTAATGTCGCGGCAGCAGCAGCCAAAGCGTTGCTGACATTGTGCTTGCCTGGCAGCACGTGCTGAATAAATCGCTGGCCCTAAGGGGTATGCATATTAAAACCTGCACAACCCTGACTATCGAGCA
>JAHJNE010000036.1 GCA_018820995.1 Gammaproteobacteria bacterium
CATTGTGTTTCACAATGGGGCCATGATTTCCGGCCCGACTATATCGCCCTTGCCCAGCTAAAACAGCATTTCCCACAAGTGCCGCTGATGGCGCTGACCGCCACCGCCGATCCGGCAACGCAACAAGATATTCGCCAGCAATTACGCCTGGTGCAGCCCTATACCAGTATCAGCAGTTTTGACCGACCAAATATCCGCTACACAGTGCAGGAAAAATTCCGCCCGTTCGAACAATTGGTCGCGCTACTAAAACAGCAAGAAAATCAAAGTGGTATTGTCTATTGCTCGTCACGCAAAAAGGTCGATGAGCTGTACCAGCAGCTGAAAAACAAGGGTTTTGCGGTCGGCGCATACCATGCAGGTTTAACTAATGAAGACCGTGCCAGAGTGCAGGATGAATTTAAGCGTGATCATCTGCAGCTGATTGTTGCCACTGTCGCTTTTGGCATGGGCGTCAACAAACCCAATATTCGGTTTGTGGTGCATTATGACTTACCCCGCACCATTGAAGCTTATTATCAGGAAACCGGCCGCGCCGGACGTGACGGCGTGCCTGCCGAAGCGGTGATGTTAGTTGATCCGGCAGATATTGCGCGGATGCGCAATTGGATCCAAACCGAAGAAAATCAGGCCCGCACTGAAGTCACCTTACAGCGCTTTAATGCCATGGCGGCCTTTGCCGAATCACAAACTTGTCGCCGCTTGGTGTTGCTGAACTATTTTGGCGAAGCCAGCCAGAAACCTTGTGGCAACTGTGATATTTGCCTGGATCCGCCCAAAGGCTTTGATGGCACTGAACTGGCACAAAAAGCCTTATCTTGTGTTTATCGGGTCGGTCAGAGTTTTGGTATGCACCATGTGATTGATGTGCTTCGTGGCAGTCAAAACCAGCGTATTTTAGAATTGGGTCAAGACAAGTTATCAACTTACGGCATCGGCAAAGACATTGGCCATGACTATTGGTTGTCGATTTTACGCCAGCTGATCCACTACGGCATGTTGCAACAGGACATCACCCAACATTCAGTACTCAAACTGCTGCCTGCCGCCAGGCCGGTACTACGTGGCGAGCTGGTGTTACAGCTTGCGGTCCCAAGGCTGGTACCGGCAAAAACCACAAAAGCCGCAAAAGAGCCAAAAATAGCGCAAAAACAAGATTATGACCGAGTGCTCTTTAGCAAATTACGAGCACTGCGCAAACAAATTGCTGAGCGTGATGATGTCGCGCCATTTGTAGTATTCAGCGATGCCACCTTGATCGCTATGTCGCAGGAAATGCCACAAAACCAATCCGAGTTTTTGGCAATCAGCGGTGTCGGTCAAACCAAACTCAATCGCTACGGCGATGATTTTCTTGAATTAATTGCGGCATACTTAGATAGCTAACTTAACATTAGAACTACAACACTGTGTCGCCGAAAAACTGTACCACAAGTGGCTACATAAGCTGCAACCTAGCTCTCACTGCCGAATTCCAGCTTGAGCTCAATCCAGGAAACAGCGACAATTCCGACAGTTTTGACCACAGCAGAATGGTATGCCGGATAAATTCCAATTCAGCGTTGATCTGACGCACAGCAGCACGACACAATTGCGACTCATCACCGAACTGCAGCCTCATCCTGACGAGTTGCTCGAACTGCTTAAAAGTTGGTTACAGGACAGCACAGCGTTCAGTCAAATCCAGGCAGAACAAGGCGCAGATTGGATTAAGATCCGGTTTTATTTCAAAACGCAGCCGTTTTATCTACATTTTGAGCACTATAGTGAATGTTACTGGATTGATGCTGACAGTCAGGTCAGCCTTGTGTTACTGTCACAATTAGCCGAGTTCATCACAAGCATTGAGCATAATCATGGACTTAGGCAACCTTAGCCTTCGTTATAGGCACAACGCAACGGCAGCTATTTACAACGAGGGAGGTTAAGGTTGTTCACAAAGTGGGGGCGTTTTTTCCTATTTTTAAGCCTGTTTTGGTGCCCGTTGTTGGCGCAGGCCTTTCCGACTGAAATTATCCGCTTTGATGAAAATCTTAAGCAACAACAACTCTACCCGAAATTACATTATCAAATTACCGATAGTGAATTGTCTGTGGAAGACATTGTGTTTGAGCCCGAACGTGCGCACGCATTTTTACCCGTCCTTACTCCAAATCAAGTGTTTCACGTCAATCCAGGTGCCGTTTGGTTTATCGCCAGGTTTAATTATCAGGGTCAAAGGGCGACCAAACTGGTGGTTGACTACAATTTTCCTTCGGCTGATGTCGTCGAATTTTATAGCTTCGACCGACAAAGCCATGAACTGCATAAAATTAATCGAGCCGGCACCAATTTCCCATTTAGTGAACGCAAACTCAGCAGTCGAAGTTTTGCGATTGAACTGGCTTTTAAAGCAGGTCAGGAGTTGGATTTATTAGTGAAAGTTCAGGATGGCGCTGTAGTGCAATCGCATTTCACGTTAATCCAGCCAGATAAGTTTTATCAGCAGCAACTGACCAGTAATTTGTACGATGGCATTCTGCTGGGGCTTTTATTGTTAATGTCTGCATACAACATATTGTTATACCTGAATATTCGTGAGAAATTGCATCTGCATTTTGCTGGTTTTTTCCTGTCTTTCACCCTGGTGATTGCAATTCTGAATGGGGCCGGTTTTGCATTGTTGTGGCCCGAATATCCTGAAGTCAATCCAGCCATTTTTTATGTCGCCGTAGGCGCTTGTCTCGCTTTTTTGAGTTTATCAACCAGCACGATGCTGAACCAGAATCCGTCTTGGTGGTTATGGCTCAATTTACTCTGGTCCGGTTTACTCTTGTTCAGCCCACTCTATATCGATTTTAACCAACGCCTGAACCTCTTGTTGCTGGTCCTTGGGATGGTGATGGGTAGTAATTTACTGCAGGTGCTGCGGCATACTTTCAGTGGTAAACCTCGTGCCCGCACTTTCAGTTTAAGTTGGTTATTATTTTTTGCCGCCAGTTTGGTATTGCTGTTGTCGCAGCTTGGCTACTTAGCCGAATCACGATTATGGCAATACTTACTGATTGCATCGGTCGTTTGTAATATGGCACTGATGAGTTACGGCCTGGCGCAGCGCATGCAAAGAGCCAACGAACTGACCACGCAAGCCCACCAACAAGCCATTAATTCGCTCAAGCAGTATTACGATATCTATCACAATGCCGTGGAAGGCATGTTTACCAGTACGCTGCATGGCCAGCTCTTAGCCGCCAACCGCGCGCTGCTGAATATTCTGGGTTATCAGGAACTGAGTCAGATGGAGCTTGATGTCAAACGTTTTGGCATGGCGAAATATTACGCAAACCCTGATGAACGTACCCATATGGTTCGGCAGTTGCAACATAGCAATAATAAGAGTTTTGAATTACGTGGTTTACGCGCAGATGGCACCCCATTCTGGGCACTGATGTCGGCACGATTGGCGCATGATGCAAATGGTGAAGCCTTTATTCATGGTTCAGTGATTGATATTACCGAACAAAAAGTCAGCCATGAACAACTCGCGTATCTGGCATCTCACGATCCATTAACCGGCCTGTACAACCGCCATCATTTCGCCACGCTGGCGCAACAAGCCTGGCAACGGCTGCAGGTAGAAAAACAGACCAGTGCAATTTTGTATATCGATATTGACCAGTTCAAACTGGTCAATAGCACCTGTAACCACAGCGCCGGTGATGCTTTACTGCTACAAATCAGTGATCAATTAAAACGAGCACTGGGTCAGACCGGTGTGCTGGCAAGGTTAGGCGGTGATGAGTTTGCCGTACTGTTGCCTGGTAAAACGGCACAAGAAGCATTTGCAGTGGCCTATAACCTGCTGGAAGTCGTTAAAGAGTTCCGTTTTTTCTGGCAAGACAGCTTGTTTAGTATCAGTGTCAGCATCGGGATGTCGGAAATCACCCATGATGATTTGTCTGCAGAACAAACGATTAAAAAAGCCGACTCGGCATGTTTTGTCGCCAAAGAAAAAGGCCGTAATCGTATTCATCTGTTCCATCCGGATGATTCAGAATTACAAAAACAACAGGCAGAATTTCAGTGGGTGCAAATTCTGCAACGGGCGCTGGAGCACGACAGTTTTGTCCTGTACATGCAGCCAATTCAGGCCATTCAACATCGTGACACCGTCGCCAACTACGAGTTGTTACTGCGCCTGCGTGGCGATGACAACACAATTATTGCACCGGGTAATTTTTTAAGTTCTGCTGAAAGATATGGCTTGATGCCGCAAATTGACCGCTGGGTCATCCGTAATTATTTCCGTTGGTTAGCCCAACATCCGCAACATCTGGATGTTTTAGGGCATTGCAGCATCAATTTATCCGGTGCCTCGCTGGTTGATCCGCTGTTTAAGGCGCATGTTCTGGCTTTGTTTGAAGAGTATAAAATTCCGGCACGTTATATTTGTTTTGAAATTACCGAAAGTATGGCGATTTTGAACCTGCAAAATACCTTAGATTTTATTCATCATTTTAGAAGCTTAGGCTGTCAGTTTGCGTTAGATGATTTTGGCAGTGGCTTTTCATCGTACGGCTACCTGAAAAACTTTCCGGTCGATTACATCAAAATTGACGGTAATTTTGTCCGGGATTTATTAACCGACAAATTCGACCGCGCTATTGTGAATTCTATCCATGATGTTGCTGCCGCGATGGGTATTAAAACCGTGGCCGAGTATGTCGAAAGCACGGAAATTTTGTTAGAACTTCGCAAAATGGGCGTCGATTATGCGCAGGGTTATGGCATCGCCAAACCCAAGCCGCTGACTGATTTGTAACGGCCCTTAAACGTCGCTTGCCGGCGATGGTTCCGCCTCTGTACAATGCGTGCCCCAACTGAGGTAGCACCCATGGCAAGGTTAGAATTATTATCACAGCAAGTTCTTGCAGTCATGACCGAAGTTGGTCAGGAATACTCGAAATATCAACAAGCTAGCGGACTATTGTGCCGTAAAGGTTGCGGTGAGTGTTGCCGGCATCCGGGCATTGAAGCGACGGTGTTGGAGATGCTGCCGCTGGCGTTTCAGCTGATTGATGAGCAACGTGCAGATCAGGTGCTGATTGATTTAGCTGAACGTGAAGACGAGCGTTGTTATTTTTATCAAAGCCATTCCGACGATGGCAAACAAGGTCAATGCAGCGTCTATCAGCAGCGCCCCGGTATTTGTCGGTTTTTTGGTGCCGCAGGCACCACCGGTCGCAGCGGAGAAACGTTGTTATCAACCTGCCGCACCATCAAAACTGACCACCCTCATGCTTATGCCGAAACGTTAATCGCTATGGAATCAAGTCCACCGCCGCTGATCCGTCACGGTCAGGAGCAAATTCGCCAGCTTGATCCGGAACTGTCAAATAGTGCTTTGCCAATTAATCAGGCGCTGACCGCTGCGCTGGAAAAAGCGTTATTTGAACAGCAGTACCTGATAGCGATTTAACTCAAGTTGTGAGCGTAACTACCGTTCGCTCACAATGATGAGTCGAGTTCTTGCCCCACCTCAAGCAGCCCATAACGCTCAATTTTCTTAAGTAAGCCCTGTCGCGATAAGCCAAGGGCTCTGGCAGCCTGGCTGCGGTTTCCTGAGCTTTGTTGCAGCGCATTCATTAATAAACTGATTTCAAGATGACGGACTTGTTCTTCCAACGACAATCCTGCCGCAGGCTCAGCCTCTCCGGCACTTAGCCGCCCAGAAGCCGCATCAACGACATCAGCCCTCCCCGCCACTGCCGTTGAAGTTGCGGTCGAAATTGAAGTTGCATCCATATGCAGCAGTTCAATATCGGACAACTGCACCACACCTTGTTGTGAAATTGCCACCACACTTTCCAACGTATTTTTAAGTTCACGCACATTGCCAGGCCAGCTGCGTTGTAAAAACCATTGTAATGCTGGCGCAGCCAGCGTTAAGCCAACACCGGACGTATTGTTAGTACGCTTCGCCGACGACTGGCCGGCCGCCTGAGCTTGTGCTAACTGCTGCAAAAAATGCTGGATCAACAATGGGATATCTTCGCGCCGTTCATCCAGTGCTGGCGTTTCAATGGTAATACCTTTGATCCGGTAATAAAGATCTTCACGAAATTTACCTTGTGCCACCAAATCGGGTAATACCGCATTGGTGGCACTGACCAGCCTGACATCAATACGTTTTTGCTCACGCCCACCGACGGGATAATAAGTGCCTTCTTGCAGCACACGCAGCATCTTCACTTGCATCGGAAGCGGCATTTCACCTATTTCGTCTAAGAATAAAGTACCGCCATTCGCCATCGCCAACAAACCTTGCCGGTCTTTGTCAGCACCGGTAAATGCGCCTTTGACGTAACCAAACAATTCACTTTCCAATAAGTCGGCTGGGATCGCGCCGCAGTGCACTGAAACAAAAGGCCCATTGCTGCGCAAACTGAGCTGATGCAAAGCGCGCGAAATGACTTCTTTGCCGGTACCGGAAGGCCCAGTTACCAGCACCCGAACTTCGGTCGGGGCAATTCTCTGAATTAAGGTACGAATGGTGTCCATTTGTCGTGATACACCAACCAATGTCTGCAAAGCGCCAGGTGCGACACCTTGACGTTTTAACTGGGTTAATTCCCGTTCTAATTGATGTTTACTAATGGCCCGTTTAACGACGACCGCCAATAAATCCGGATCAACTGGCTTGGCGATAAAATCCCAAGCGCCAAGCCCAATCGCTTTTAATGCCAGTTCGCGCTCCGCATGCCCGGTCAAAATAATCACCGGCTGCGCATTGAGTTCAGGTAATGCCGCCAAGGTTGCGGCGGGGTCAAATAACGGCGGTAACGATAAATCCAGCAGCAATAAATCAAATGGCATTTTTGCCAATAATTGCCGGGCTTGGATCAAATCAGCGGCGGTGCTGATTTGATAACCTTGTTGGCTTAAAAACCGCTCCGCCAACAAACGAAATGCCGGTTCGTCATCGACCAGCAAAATTCTTGCGACCTCAAATCTTTCCAGACTCATTGACTAACATCCTGAGTATTCATGGTGAATGGGGATAGTGGCAACCGGATCTCAAAACTGACCGGCCAGCCTAAATCGGTGCGATGGTGGATTTGCCCTTGATGGGCATCAATGATCCGCTGCACTATCGCCAGACCAAGACCACTACCACCAGCGCGCTTACTGACAAAAGGCCGGAACAACGTTTTAGCTAAACTGATGTCTAACGCCGGGCCATTATTGTGAACCCGGATCACAACATCTGGACCAGCCAGCGCCGCCGTGATCAGCAGCTGACCATCAACTTGATTGCGGACAAAGGCCAATGCGTTGTCGATTAAATTAAAAAACACTTGTTGCAAGCGATGAGGGTCGACATCCAGCTGTAAACCCGCAGGAACCTGCAGTAGCAACTGCACTTGTTGCCAATCAAACTGGGTCGCTAAACTTTGTAATAAGGTCTGCAAATCAATCCTTTGGCGCTGCAACTGCAATCGTCCGGCATAGACCAACATATCGGCAATTAACCGATCGGCACGCTTTAGTTGGCTTTGAATATGACCACGAAGCTCCGCATCGACCCCAGCTGAGGCCATCGAAATAATGTTCAGTGGGTTGCGAAGTTCATGCGCCATCGCAGCCGCTAGCGCACCAAGCTCGACCAGATGCTGCTGACTCAGGCGCTCTTTTTCCGCATCCGCCAAGGCCAAGGCCCGTTGCAGATTTGCACAACTGCTCACCAGTAATGAACCAAACACTTCAGTGAGCAAACGCAAGCCAGGTGGTAAATCGGCCTGACCTTGCAACGAAAACTGCCACCCTTGTCGCTCTTCGCGACAGCGAATGACAAACTGCCCGGAACTGTCATTCGCTGCAGATTCAGAAAAACCAGCCGATGAAGCCAACAATGCACCATCACTGAATAACTCAACCAATAACGGTTGTTTTAGCGGCTTACTAATGAGCAAACTGGCGGTCTGCGCCAGTTGCTGCCAATGCTGCGCTTGCTGCAAATCACTCAGCCAGTGGCTGACCATTTGTTCGTTCAGCTGCACACCCGGATAAATCAACCGCTCGGCCAACCGGCTGACGGGCCGGTAACAAGCGGCTGCCAACAGCAATAACAAACTGGAATACAACCATAATTGCCAACCGGGCACCGCGGTTAAGGCAGGCATGCCAAGCTGACCAAAACTGACACTAATCAGCCCCATCAATAGCACCAACACCAAGCCCATCGCCAGCACCAGCAAGGCCCGGCTGGCAAATGCATTGACGGCCAACATCTGATAACGCACCACGCTGTACACCAGTAGCATCACATAACCAGGCAACAACAACATTGGGTAAGGAAACCAGTTCAAAGAGAAAGACGGAAAAACAAAACTGGTGGCAAGGAGCAGCCCGATCCCGGCCGTCATCGCAATCGCTGCTATCGAACGACGTTTATTGCCACGATGCTCTAAAAAGCCTTGCCACAACACAAGATGCGCGATGATACCCAACAAAACGGTGCATGCCAGATTCAGCCAGCCCCAGCGAACAAACACAAAAAACTGCGGCAATTGCCCAACGGTCACTAGTTCAGCAGAGGGGTACGACCAACTGACGAGGGTCACAATCAGTGCAGCAAAGAATAAAAACGGCGATATTTTTTTCAGTCGTTGCAACCAATTTTTACTGTGATTAGTCACCACAAACTGCAACGCAAACTGCAAGTAAAACGCCGGCATCAGTGGATTCGACAACACCAACGCTTTCCCTAAAATATGGGAATCATACAACAGGGCTAAATGGCCAGCGCTCCACAGCGTCAGCATCAGGCAAAACCCGGCCAATGAGGACAAGACCGGCTGGAAACGGGCGTGCCACCACAACCAGACCGCAGTCCAGAGCGAACAAAGCCCGGTCACGGCCATCGTCAGTCCAAATACCAGCTGCTGATCCATACCACCCCTGTCAACAATGTGTACAGCCTCATCTAGCGCGAAGCGTAAACTAAGTTCACACCCACCGCAACTATCTCACAAAAATTTGATATAGATCAAAACACTACACGAAAAATTTCGTTGGCTCGAATCTGGCATTTAACGGACCAGTAGCGGAGAAAACCGTAAACCGATTGTAGTTAACCGGAGTGTGTTGAATGAATATCTCATTGTTGTTGTTGGAATTAATGACGGTATTGCTGTTATTAGGCTCAGGTTTTGGCTTAAGCCGATTGCCCTTATGGTGGGCGGTAGTCCGTAATGCGGGGAGAAAAAACTAATGGATTTGGACAGCGCGCAACTATCCGCCATTTTATCGCGGATCCAATTTGCCTTTACCGTCAGTTTTCACATTATTTTCCCGTCTATTACTATCGGCCTGGCCACATTGATTGCACTGTGGGAAGGGTTATGGCTGAAAACAGCTAACCCGCTCTATCTACAGCTGGCAAAATTCTGGATCAAGCCTTTTGCCATTACCTTTGGTATGGGCGTGGTATCCGGCATTGTGCTCAGTTATGAATTTGGCACCAACTTTTCGAAATTCTCAGAACTGACGGGGGCGGTGCTCGGGCCACTGATGGCCTATGAAGTACTCACCGCGTTTTTCCTGGAAGCCGGTTTTCTTGGTGTGATGTTGTTCGGCTGGCAGCGAGTCAGTGCAAAACTACACTTTTTCGCCAGTTGCACCGTCGCTGTTGGCACCTGGATTTCCGCATTTTGGATTATCGCCGCCAATAGCTGGATGCAAACGCCAGCCGGTTACGTGATGGTTGACGGCAAGTTTGAAGTCGCCAGCTGGCTGGAAGTTATTTTTAACCCTTCGATGCCCTATCGGCTGAGCCACATGCTGTTGGCAAGCTTGCTGACGGCAACTTTTGTCGTGATGGCGACCAGCGCCTGGTATTTACGTCGTAAACAGCATCAGGCTTTTGCCCGGAAAAGTTTGTCGATGACTTTATGGTTAGCGCTGATTTTAGCCCCACTCCAGGCAGTGGTTGGCGACTTCCATGGTTTAAACGTAAAAGAGCACCAGCCTATTAAACTGGCGGCGATGGAAGGGATTTGGCCGGAGCGCGAAGCCAATGTTCCGCTGCTTCTGTTCGCCATTCCAGACCCCAAAAATGAAACCAATCATTTTGAAGTTAAAGTACCTGGACTCGCAAGTCTGATCCTGACACACCAATGGCACGGCGAATTGCAGGGACTGAAATCAGTGCCAAAAGAAGATCGACCAAATGTACCACTAGTGTTCTTCTCCTTTCGGATCATGGTAGGTTTGGGGATGCTGATGATTTTAATCGCAGTTGCCGGATTATGGCTACGCTGGCGCGGTACTTTGTATCAAAGCCACTGGTTTTTCACCCTGTGCAGTTTTATGGCACCAAGCGGTGTGATTGCAGTGCTGGCTGGCTGGTATGTGGTCGAAGTGGGTCGGCAACCATGGCTGGTTCATGGTTTAGTTCGCACCATGGATGTGGTCTCCCCTTTACCGCCGGAACGAGTGGCATTGTCACTGAGTTTGTTTGTGATCACCTACAGCTTATTGTTTGGCGTTTATCTTTACTTCTTCCGCAAACTGATTAAAAAAGGGCCGCCAAGCCTCGATGAATTACAACAATTGCAAATTGGTGTTAAAGCCTCTGGTTACGCGGTGTCATTTACCAAAGCATTGGCTGCTGACACGCCTGTAGCGCCGACTGCGACTCACTCTGAAGGAAAAATCTGATGGATCTTGCACTGTTTTACTTTCTGCTGCTGGGTTTTGCCATTTTGATGTATGTGCTGCTGGATGGCTTCGATTTAGGCATCGGCATTTTATACCCCTGGTTTAATTCAGATGCTGAGCATGACCATTTAATGCGCTCGGTGGCTCACGTCTGGGACGGCAACGAAACCTGGCTGGTATTTGGTGGCGTTATTTTGTTTGGCGCATTTCCGGCTGCATATGCTTTGCTGTTATCCAGTTTGTACCTACCGATTATGTTAATGCTAATTGGTTTGATTTTTCGCGGCGTTGCTTTTGAATATCGATTTAAATCAACGACATCGAAAAAATGGTGGAGCCGTGCATTTTCTTTGGGTTCTACTTTAGCTGCTTTTTGCCAGGGACTGATGCTTGGCGCACTCGTGCAAGGTGTTCCGGCCAACAGCATCAGCCAATCTAGCCTGTTATTGCTGACACCGTTCACCTTGCTCACCGGTGTGGCTGTCGTTGCAGGTTATGCCTTGCTGGCCTGTGCTTATTTGGTGATGAAAAGTCGTGGCGCTATTCAGCACAAAGCGGCACAACGAGGCCGGGCATTGGTATGGGTCGTTATGTTAGCGATGGCAGTGGTGAGCCTATGGACCGCACTTGGTAGTGATCAAATCTGGCAACGTTGGTTTGGTGGTTGGCATGCATTGATGTTACTACCACTTCCCTTATTGTCATTGATGGCAGCGCGTTTGTTGTATCGCGACCTTGGCCGGGTACGTAAAAGCCATCATCAGGCCCGGGATGTCGTAGAAAAGCACGAAGACCGTCCGTTTTGGTTAGCCGTGAGCTTATTCGTACTGGCGTTTATGGGGTTGCTGGTCAGCTTATTCCCAGCGTTATTGCCAGGTCAGCTCAGTTATATCGACGCCGTGGCGCCCGATGCAAGTTTATGGTTTATGTTGCCAGGCGTACTGATTTTTGTGCCGCTGATCTTGAGCTACACCTTGTGGGGCTATCGGATTTTTGCCGGCAAAGTTGAAGACTACGAGCAAGGATATTAAACGATGACACTACAACTGGTCGGACAAATAACCGCTATTGGTCGCAAATTTAAACAATTTTCTGCGGCCCATTTCAGCACTTGGCAATGGTTTGTGTTGCTTTATGTTGCCGGTATCGGCAGCTTGCTGTTGTTAGTCAGCTTATTAAAAGTTGCTATGAAGTTGATTTAAATCAAAGCATTTGGCCACAACTTCTGCTCATCTTAGCGCCAGCTCGGTCGTAATTTTCGAGCTGGCGATGCTCTTTTGGTTTTATTATTCTCCTTCTTAATCGATTGCGTTGCTTAAATCTCCCCTCTTGCGCTTTGAAAGAAGCCACTGCTATAGTCAAGACATGGCAGTGTTGTACCGCCAAGAACGGGATCGAAATTAATGCGTTGGTTGAACCTCTCTCTAATTTTTATTTACTTCAGCATTTTGCTATCACCGCCAGTCAAAGCGGTTACGCAGAATCGAGTGGATATGGTTGGCAGTGGTTTATCGGTTCAACATGCCATCATGCCGTTGG
>JAHJNE010000037.1 GCA_018820995.1 Gammaproteobacteria bacterium
AGGCTTAAACTTTTCTGGTCGTCACCCCGACCAATCCACACAAAAGCGCGCCAACGTTTCACGGAGCAACAAAATGAAGGATCTGAACCAACACGAACTGATTGTCCTGCCTTCTGGCTGGCAATTATGTCGCTTACTGGCACTATTGTGCCTGTTCATGCTGTTGTGTAACCCGGTATTGGCACCGTTAGAAGAGAAATTTAATCAACTGGTCTGGCAGCAACCCGTGTCACTACAGTTGGTTTTTAATAATCTGGTCCACAGCTCAAACTGCGCAAAACTATAAAACCGAATAATTCGACACCGCGGGGCGCTTTAAAGTCTTACCATTCTTCATGCTACCACTCCCTGAAAACTAGAAACGCCTCACTCAGAAATGACAGCCATCGCCTAAAGATCGCCCTCTGCAAAGTGAACTCCAATCACGCGTATCATTTAAAATTTCCCTCCGCGACAGCAAAAAAACAATAAAAAAATTTGCCTTATTGGCGCTTTAGTGTATCACTATAGCAATACACTAATTCAGTTTATCAAAGGAACTACAAGTGATCATTGCTATGGATGCGCTGGTGCGCAAATTTGGTCAACATAAAGTGCTGAATGGTTTAACAGCCACGATTCAGCGTGGCGATGTTATTGCGCTATTAGGTAAAAACGGTGCCGGGAAATCGACCTTGTTACAAACAATTCTGGGCTTTGGCTTGCCGGATTGCGGTACAGTGACCTTATGGCAAACCCCAAGCGTGTCTTTGACTCAGCTGCAGAAGCAAAAGATTGGGTTTGTACCGCAACAAGATGAGCTGCTGGAACAATTAAACGGCGCCGAACATCTTAAATTATTTAGCAAATTCAGATCCAATTGGGATCAAGCCTGTTGTGAACGGCTGGTCGACAGCTGGAAAATACCGCTGCAAACCCGCATCAGTAAAATGTCGCCTGGCCAGCGCCAAAAATTATCCATAGTGTTGGCTTTATGCCATCAACCTGAATTGCTGATCCTCGATGAACCCGTGGCCAGCCTTGACCCAATGGCGCGTCGGCAGTTTTTGGCTGAACTGATTGACATCGCTGCAGAGCAACAACGCGCCATTATTTTCTCATCGCATATAGTTTCAGATATGGAGCGGATCGCCAATCAGGTTTGGTTGTTAAAAAATGGCGAAATGGCGTTTCAGGGGCCGCTAGACGACTTAAAAGAATCGGTAGTGCGACTACATTTTAGCCAACCATTAGCTGATGTTCCAAAGGAGCTCAGCTTAGTGCGCCGCCAGCAATTGGGCACGAGCACCACACTGACGGTCGAACACTGGCAACCAGAGCAGTTGGACGCTTTGCAACTGCACTATCCGGGAGTACGGGTTGAATATCTATCGCTGGAAGAAATCTTTCTGGAGTTGAATCGATGACCAAAGTACTGAGCACTGCGCTCCCCGGCCGCTCATTAGAATTTAATCTCATGTGGCAACCGTTATTGGCTATCGCACAAGCGATCTTCTTATCAAACCGTTGGTTTGCACTGGCCTGGTTAGTGTCAAGCAGCCTGTTCATCATTGGCATTTTTAGCAAAGCAGGATGGCCGTTGATTTTTGGAGGTTTTACCCTACTAGGCCTTCACTTAAGTATTCCTATTCAAATTAATCACTTAAGTCGTAAAAAAAGTTGGTTGCTGTTGCCTGACTTTAAACCGCTGATATTGAAATTACTGCTATTGATCCTAACGTTGTGGTTGATTCTGGTAGCGCTGCTGCAATTAAAAGCATCATCCCAACATTGGATAGCACTGCCATATACTGCCTTGGTATTTAGTCTAGTGATGCTGCCGACCATATATGTCCGACATTTATGGCCACTGCTGGCGGAATTAGTGCTGTTCATCACCGCGCTTTCTCATACAGAGACTAAATCTTGGCTTGCAATGCATTTTTCCACACCATGGTTTATTGGTGCGATCATCGCTACTTCGCTGCTAATGTGGGGACTCGTGGCGCTTTGCTGGCTGCATCCAGCCCAACGCGCCAACAGCGAAGTCAAACACACCTCGGTATTTGCGCTGTATGGCATCGAAATTCCCTGGCTTCAGCGTATAACACGCAGTGCCGGCAGTCTGGAAGGGACTTTATTACTGGGTGATGGCGATAGTTGGCTGGCATCTCTGGTGCGCGCATCCTGGGCAACCTGGCTGGCACCGGCGACATTTTGGTTGATTGGGGTATTGCTCCATGACAGTGATCAACCTCAGTCACGCTTGTGGACTGCACAAACATTTCTGGTGTTATTAGTGCTATGTCCGTTATTCACCCTTAGTGCGCAGCAACAGAAGTCTACGCAACGGTTAGCGCGTTGTTGGCTCTTTACCAATGGCTCTCGCCAGGCTATGTATGGATTTGTTGAACGAAAGTTTTACCAGGAGCTTGCCGCCTACCTGATGATGACGTTGATCCTGATGCTGCTGCTGGTGCCCTTGCCGATGATTATGCCGCTGCTTTGTTACGGCACCAGTGCCACGCTGCTGCTTTGTTATCTGATTTTCACTCTGGCGGGCCGCACCTTTTGGTGGAGCATCAGCGCCAATCTGCTGTTATTGATTGGACTGCTGGTCGCCGTTGATTTTCTTTGGGAAGACTCAAAACTGATGTATCTAACGAGCCTAGCATTGGTATTGCCTATTTACTCGCTGCGACGTTACGGCAAAGCTTTCTGGCTGAAGCTGGACTACGCCCAACTAAAACCACGGCAATTGCTCTAGCGAGGAGGTGTTATGTTTATCTTAAATCCGAACGCGGGCGAGCCGATTTACCGACAACTGGTCGAACAGATCCGGCGATTGATTGCTGGTGGCCAATTGCAAGCCGGCACTGAAATGCCTTCTGTGCGCGAATTAGCGACCAGTCACGCCATCAACCCGATGACGATTTCCAAAGCTTATAGTTTGCTAGAGACTGAGGGGTTGTTAGAGCGGCAACGCGGAAAGCCCATGGTGGTGGCGAGCTCCCCGCTGCCACCCGAAGATGAAAGCATTCGGCTATTAAGAATTCAGCCGCAGCTGCAGCAGTTAATTCAGGCAGCGCAGCAGTTACTAATCTCCGACGAGGTGTTGTTAAATGCGTTGGCGCAGCAACTTTCGGAGTTACACGCTTAGAGATAAGCTGGTGATAACACCAGTTTGCCAGGTGAAAGTTTAATTGTCAGCGGTATATTCAGCAGCGCACGGTGACTTAACTTGTTAGGGTCCAACCGATACACCGGTTGCTGCGCCAATAACTGCTGTAGCAGCTGCTCAAGTTCGCGGTTCAGCGGTTTTAGCTTGCCCTGCCAACGCCCAGCGGTAAGCTCAGACTGGATGACCCGAAACTGCCGTAAATAAATCGCCTGCCGTTGTTGATCAAAATACGGTTCCGCACTGAGGGTTAACGCCAGCTGCAGCGGTACCTGCAACAGCGCCATCTTCGCCTGTGCTTCGGTGTTTAGCTGCAACTGGATCAGCGGTTGCCCATCTTGCGCTATCTGCGCCTGAAGACTGTTCACCTTCAACTGCACAGGAATGCCCGCTAAACGGGCATTCTGTTGCAACATCCCTAACGAATGACTTAATTGTTGATTTAATTCAGTTTGACTCAAGCTATACAGTGCCAATTGATTGCTATATTGGCAGGCGCTTAAAAAAATCAGCGACAACAAAACCCATGTTGTTCTTTGTATGCCGATTAACTGCTGGATATATTTCATCAGGTCTCTTTATGGTCGAAGACTTATTTATGAGCTCTTTGTTAATAAGCTCTTCGCTTACAAGCACTATGTTGACGAGCGCTACACTTATAAGCACCATGGTACTGAGCACTTTGTTGATGATTTTTTGCTGCTGAACAACTTAACTGCTCGAAGATAGGGGTGGTCTTCACTTGGTATTCGCCACAAATGGCTCGACCTGATAACCCGCTGCGCGCAATAACGCCAGCACACCCTCTTCACCCGGTAAATGGCCGGTTCCGACTAAGATCAATTCACGCTGCTGATTACCAAAAAACTGCTGGATTTTGGGTATCCAGTCATGATTTCGATCGTTAAACAGCAGTTTAAAAGAGGCCGGATCATCGGTTCGGGCATCATCTAACAAGATTTTTTCCAGCGCCGTCACATCACCAATCCGCCAGGCTGCTATTGATTGGCTTAATAATTCTGCGGTTTCATCGGCTCGTTTTAGATTCGCCAGCATAAACTGATCTTCAGTCCCAGCCCCCATCTTCGCCATCAAATCCAGCTGAAATTCAACGGTTTCCAGATATTGTTGTGTTTTACCGGCATTCGTCGCTTTGCTGGCAAAATAGCTATCGACGCCTTCACCGGCCATACCCGCTTTATGCAATTCAAGCAGAGCAATTTGCATCGCGACAAATCCGGGCTTAAAGCCATCAAACTGTTGTACCGTTAAGTTAAAAGTTTTCAGATAATCCGCAAGCACCTGAAGAACCTTTGGACTCAGCTTCTGACTTAAGGTTTCACCCTTGCTATAGGCCAGTCTTTCAATCATTGCCTTCGTCGCGTTTTGATCTGCGGGATCTGGCAACTTGGCTTCCAGAACCAAAACATCCGCCTGTTGATATGCCTGCTCAAATTCGTTTGGCAACGGAAAGGCATTGGCTGGCAGCACATGAATAGTGCCGCCGATATACAGCTCATCCGCGCCTTTGGAGACTTTCCACACTGAACTTGCGGCAAATACGGGGGTGTGTAGTAGCAACATCGCTACGACAATGGCAAAGCTTTGGCTAAAAAGTCGGCTTAGTCTTAAACGACCCGCTGAGAAATGCGACGCTTTCATCATCAAACTCCTTGTAAGTCACACTGGTTCCGCGAAAAAAGTTGGGGTCTATCACAAGACCCGACCGAGGCATTTGCTGAACAGCCTGGTAATTTCAGGCTGTTCATAGCTAAGACACCAAAGACTACTTTGGTTGTTTCACCGGCCGTTTCCAGCCCGTAATATGACGTTGCTTAGAACGTGCGACCACCAGCTCATCCGCCGCTACACTTGCGGTCACCACGGAGCCCGCGCCAACAGTACTATTTTGCCCTAACGTGATAGGCGCAACCAACGAACTGTTTGACCCCACAAAGACGCCATCTTCGATGGTGGTTTTCGACTTATTCACACCATCGTAATTACAAGTGATGGTGCCAGCGCCGATATTCACTTTACTTCCAATCACTGCATCGCCGAGGTAAGCGAGGTGATTTGCTTTGGAGCCTTTACCTAAAGTGGTTTTTTTCAGCTCAACAAAGTTGCCGACATGGCTGTCATCACACAGCACTGAATCTGGCCGGATCCGGGCATAAGGCCCGACAGAGCAATCAGCGCCAACCGTTGAGCTTTCCAGCATCGAGTTTGGTTTGATTTCGGTATTGTCACCAATAGTGACGTCCTTCAAAATGCAGTTCGCACCAATGATGACACCGTTCCCCAGCACCACTTTGCCTTCAAATATAACGTTGACGTCAATCATCACGTCTGCACCCACCGACACTTCACCACGCACATCAATCCTTGCAGGGTCACGTAAATTAGCGCCGTTGAGCATTAATTCTTCAGCTTTGCGACGCTGATAGGCCCGCTCTAATTGTGCTAATTGCACACGGTTATTGGCGCCTTCAGTTTCAATCGGATCAGCAGGATGCGCGGTGGCGATTTCGACACCGTCTTTATGCGCCATGGCAATAATATCGGTCAGATAAAATTCGCCCTGCGCATTGTTGTTTTGCAGATTGGCCAGCCAGTATTTCAGCTGCTTGCCAGGAACCGCCATAATGCCGCTATTCACTTCATTAATTTTCAGCTGCTCAGGCGTCGCATCTTTTTGTTCGACAATACCAACAACAACGCCGTTTTCCCGCACCATCCGGCCATAACCACTTGGATTATCCAGAATCACTGTCAGCACCGCTAAACCATCTGCCGGACGCGCCGCCAGCAATTGTTCCAGTGTTTCTTTGCGGGTCAGCGGTACATCGCCGTATAAAATGAGCACGGTATCGTCGTCGGTCAGATGCGGCACTGCTTGCTGTACGGCATGTCCGGTACCCAGTTGTTCAGCTTGTAGTACCCAATGTAATGGCTGTTCGCCTAAGCCCGCTTTTAATTGCTCAGCGCCATACCCGTAGACTAAATTAATGTGTGCAGCGCCTAATGAATTGGCGGTGTCGATCACATGCTGCACCATCGAGCGTTCAGCTACTTTGTGCAGAACTTTCGGAAGAGAAGATTTCATCCGCGTGCCTTTGCCGGCCGCTAGGATCACTACATTTAATGCCATTTTCTGCCAATCCTTGTATTTGCAATGCGTCGATTTTACCCGATGCGCGGATAAATATCAGCCAGAGAGTTAGGTAACCAGAGCTAAGGTAGTTAATCACCAGCCCATGCTGTATGAAAAATCTCACCGTAAAGTGATTGATAAGTGAGTTTAATCTTTAACGATTTTAACAACCTGCGGTAATCTTCTGCTGATAATAAACATTCATCTGCCATCGCTCGAATCACCATTTGACGGTCGTTCACTTTGTAAAATCTGGTGACATTGCCTGCCCCCAAACAATGTAACGGTAGCGAAATCTGCAACGTCGACCAAA
>JAHJNE010000402.1 GCA_018820995.1 Gammaproteobacteria bacterium
AATCACGTTTAGCCAATGAAGCCGCAGCAGTGGCAGACCGGCATCTGCATCCGGTCGAACCAAGGATGCTGCGCGCTAGCTTGAGTTATTTATTCTAACTGCACTTCAGTAACGGGCGATCTTGAGTTGAATCTTCAATAGCACAACTCATCGCCCTTGCGGCCCGGTCAAACACTGCCGGAGCAACGGTTGCAGAGTATGCGCCAATGCCAGTACCTCTTCGTCAAAAGCCGAGGTGATTTGCCAAAGCGCAGCTTGCCACTGCTGTAATTGCTGTTGACTTGGCGACTGATGTTGTTGCCGTGCTGCCAGCCACTGCAACGCGATGTCGCTGGTTTGTGCCAGTTCAGTCGCTAGCTGCCGGATCCTTGGTTGCTGCAGTCCCTGGTAGTTTTGCAGCTTCAGCGCCGCCTGTTGCCAGCGCTGAAATTGCAGAGACAATGCCTTCATTGACTCCGGCTGACGACAATCCAATGCTTCAAGCTGCAGCTGCAACCGCTGTAAGGTCAAACTTTCTGCCGCTAACGCATCGGCGAATCGATCCAGCGGCGCATCCAGATGATACTGACCCCGTACCGTTTTTAGATGGTGCCGGCTGTAGTACTGCGCGGGCTCGACCACTTCGGTCAATACAACCAGCGCCGCTTGTTGCGCCGGATCCGCAGTGAAACGTCGTAATGCTTGCTGTTGTTGCTGCTGATGCTGCAAACCAAGCCTTGCGCCATAGTGGTCCATCGCCTGCAGCCGTTGATACATCGATGCTTCGTCTTGCACAGAAGCCGGTGACCACAGTCGTTCGGCCACTGCATACAACCGCGGCCAAAGTTTCAGATCAAGCAGATCCGCCGGCACTAACTCCGACCAAAGCGCCGCTTCCCCGCCTAAAATCAGGTGCTGCTCGGCCGCCGTTAAACCCTTCACCGGCGCTTGCCAAGTGCTGAAATCCGTCACTGTGCTGGTGGCTGAAATTTGCAGTGGATAAGGTGTGTTGCCGATCATCACACTGGCCTGCCACTGGCCATCTGCCTGTTGAGTCAGCTGAAACTCGCCCGGGCCAAGCCAGCTATCCAGGGCAAATTGCCAGCTGTTGCCTGAACTGTCAGCAGAGCTATTACCGGAGCTATTACCGGACCTGGTTGACTGCTGCACTTGCCGTGCTGCCAGCAAGCCGCGATTGGGCACCCGCAGCCTCACTTGCGGTGGCGTGTCATTGGAAGTTCCTGAGCTTTTATCAACAGTCGCGGGCACCAGTAACATCTGTCCTTGCACCGGCTTGTTGTTGAGGCGTAACAGCGAAAACTCCAGTTGCAGCGCTGATGTCGCGGTCAGTTGCGGCAACGGTTGGGCGACGCCGACCGGATCGTTGCGATAGTGAAAGGAAGTTGGCATCGGTTGGTCAAGATAATAACCGGCAGATAACAACGTCGGATGACCGGCGCGGACACTGGCGGCAACCGCATCCTGGCCTTGCCAGGATTGCACCAGTACCGACAGTGGTAAGTCTTTATGCAGCACTTCATCCCAGCCCATCATCCGCCGGTTGAGGCTGGTTAATTGCCTGGCCAGACGCAGGTTAAAATCCGCATGCAAAGCCGCAGCATCCGGCAGCTTGTTTTGCCGCATATACTGTTGAATGGCGCTATTGGCCAGCCAGTGATCGGGTTTTACTTCATCCCCACCAATATGCAGGTAAGGATCCGGGAAAATCTGCACCACCTCGGTCAGTAGTTTTTCAATAAATTCTGCTACCTGGCTTGAACTGACATCCAGTACCGGCGCAAAAACACCAAAACCACGCTCGGTAGCATAAGGGCCGGCAGCCGCCATCAAATGCGGATAAGCCCGCGCAATGGTGCTGGCATGGCCTGGAAAATCAAGTTCTGGCACCACCCTAATCCCAAGTTTTGCCGCATAAGCCACCAGTTCGCGCATTTGTTGCTGGCTATAAAATTCACCGGCGGTTTCCAATTCAGTCAGCCGCGGATAATGGTTGCTGGCAAAACGCCAGCCCTGATCATCGGTCAAATGCCAGTGCAACACGTTTAAGCGGGCGGATGCCATGCCCTGCAACTGCCGTTTCAAATCGGGCAGCGGAATAAACCGCCTGGCGCTATCCAGCATTAAACCGCGCCAGCTAAAGCGCGGCTGATCGGTAATCTGCACCAACGGTAACTGGCAGGGTTGCACGGTACAATCGAGTAACTGCGCCAGTGTTTCCAGACCATACAACACGCCGGTACTGTTTTTTGCTTGCAGCTGGATTTGTTGGGCTTTGATCTGCAATTGATAACTTTCATCATCACCAGGTTGCGGCAGCGTTATCAATTGCTGAAATTCAATCTGAAGCAAGGCTTTGGATTTGTCTTTCGCCAACAGCACCGGCACCTCTCGTCCGGCTTGTGCCGACAAACGCTGACTCAGATGCGCCAGCAGATACTGACTTTGCGCAGCCAACTCGGGCGGAAAATCGGCCGGTAAACTGACCGTCAATGGCGCGGCAGGACCGGATTGCCTGATCGCAGTGCTGAAATGGCCGGGGGCGCTTTTCACCGTCGCCGGATAAGGCATCAGCGGCAATGGTGCAGCACTACTCTGAAATGTCAGCGGCAACACCGTGGCCAGGGTTAAAAGAGTGAGCATAAGTTTCATTGAAGCAGTTCTCCGGACAAAGGGGGAATAAAAGCTGAGGAGGTAAGGCTTGCAGCAAAGTCAGGCATTTGGCTCGGTAAAATGATAGCGCCATGCTGTTGCAGCACCGCAGCCGCCAGGCGATGACCACAGCGTATCGCGGCATCAATCAGTCCCGGCTCTGGCGTCGCCGAACCATTGAGCAAACCAGCAAGGACCCCAGCGGCAAATGAATCGCCGGCGGCGCTACTATCGACCACTCGGCGCACCGGCTCCGCCTCGACCTGCCAACAGCAAGCGCTAGCGGCGATTTGATCAGGATGCGTTGAATTGTTCAGGCTCGTCGTTCCTGCAGCTGCCAGGCCAACTAAACAGGGATTGGCGCCCTGCTTTACCAGCACCAATCTGACGCCCGCGGCCAATGCCACAGCACGACTTTGTTCGGCACTTAAACCAGCCATTGCCAGTTCATCACTATCGGTCAACAGCGCCAACTGGCATAACGGCAATAGTTGTTGTTGCCAAGACCAGGCTTCGGCGGCTGACCATAATTGCGGCCGGAAATTATTGTCGTACACCAGTTTCCCACCAGCGGCGACAAAC
>JAHJNE010000403.1 GCA_018820995.1 Gammaproteobacteria bacterium
CCGCGGTCACAAGCTTTGGCCACAGTATAAGTGTAGGCTTTGGCCGCATTCATCTGGGTGTACATGTCGGCCAATTTACCTTGCACTAATTGGAACTCGCCGATGGCTTGACCAAATTGTTTACGGTCATGCACGTAAGGAACAACGATGTCCATACAAGCTTGCATGATGCCAAGCGGGCCGCCGGCCAATACCAAACGTTCGTAGTCGAGGCCAGACATTAGTACCCGAGCACCAGAGCCAACGGTATTCAAGACGTTTTCTTCCGGCACTTCACAATCTTCAAACACCAACTCACAAGTGTTTGAACCGCGCATGCCCAGTTTGTCGAGCTTCTGTGCTTGTGAAAAACCTTTAAAACCACGTTCAACGATAAAAGCGGTGATGCCTTTTGAGCCGGCGTTAATGTCGGTTTTGGCATAAATCACATAAGTGTGTGCGTCTGGACCATTGGTGATCCACATTTTATTGCCGTTTAAAATGTAACGGTCACCTTGTTTTTCGGCGCGTAATTTCATTGAAATCACATCTGAACCAGCATTGGGCTCCGACATGGCCAAAGCACCGATATGCTCGCCGGAGCAAAGTTTTGGCAGATATTTCATTTTTTGCGCTTCGTTACCGTTGCGGAAAATCTGATTCACACACAGGTTAGAATGGGCGCCGTAAGACAACGCGACAGAGGCGGACGCGCGGCTGATTTCTTCCATCGCCACCACATGTTCCAGATAACCTAAGCCAGAGCCACCGTATTTTTCATCAACAGTGACGCCAAGCAGGCCTAAGTCACCAAATTTACGCCATAAATCATTTGGGAATTCATTGTCATGGTCAATTTGGGCGGCACGTGGGGCGATTTCTTCACGGGCGAAACTGTTCACCTGTTCGCGGATCATGTCGACGGTTTCGCCGAGATCGAAGTTAAGCGATTTATAGCTGCTAATCATGAAAGTTCCCCGTTTGCGGATTTATGAGATGATTTGGATTCTGCTGTTTTGGCATCTTGTAAGGTTTCGCGACAGCGCTTTTCCACTGTGACCAATTCCATCAGCACGACTTTGATATCGTCCATTTGCTGGTGCAGTTCGACTTTTTTCTGCTCGATCAGCTTCAGCATAATGGTCAGTTGGGTGACGCTCGACTTGTCGGCATCATAAAGTTCGAACAACTGCCCGGTTTCAGACAAACTAAAACCTAAGCGTTTACCGCGTAAAATCAGCTTGAGCCGCACCCGGTCTCTTTTACTATAAATGCGGGTTTGACCTTGGCGTAAAGGCGTGAGTAACCCTTGATCTTCGTAAAAACGAATACTGCGGGTGGTGATATCGAACTCTTTGGCGAGTTCGCTAATACTGTATGTTTTATCGTCTTTGTCTATCACTTTATCTATCACGATGTGGCCACTTTTAGTTCGGTCAGGCGAAGGTCAAAATCGCCGACAACTATAAGTGAAGTTTACGTAAAGGTAAAGCTGCGCCCCAGCAGCCTGTGGTGATATGACCACCGCTGAGGTAGGAGTAGCTTATCGAACTAATAGCGTATATTTGCCTAAGTGACTGTTTCAATTTAAACAATTAAACCAAATATAACTCTTTTGATTCAATTAGCTAACGCTGATTTTGCTTGCGTAGCATACTGTGTCGTCGTCTGAATCATTGGATTGTCATCTTCCGCTGTAAAGAATAGGTGCCAGCCGTTGTGGACGAGTGCAGACAATCACCACACTGTAGGTTTGTCTTAGCACCAAAGTGCTGGTCGGTTGACGTTGGCGTAAACGTAAATTTGGTGTAGGCTCTTGCTCAATCTGATCCAATGCGATCGTTTTAATCTAACTCATCAGTAAATTTCCGGAGTATCAGACACCATGGCTGAACAAAATCAAATCGTCATCGTTGCTGCAAAGCGCACTGCAATGGGTGGTTTCATCGGTGGTTTGGCCGACGTCAATGCCACCGATTTAGGCGCAACTGCCATCAGCGCCGCATTGGCACAATCGGGCTTGGCAGCAGACAAAATCAGCGAAGTGATTATGGGCTGTGTATTACCAGCCGGTTTAGGCCAGGCTCCAGCCCGTCAAGCGGTGATTAAAGCCGGTTTGCCTTTATCTGCAGGCGCCACGACTATTAACAAAGTATGTGGTTCTGGCTTAAAAGCCGTGATGCTGGCGTCTGATTTATTAAAAGCAGGCAGCGCTGATGTGGTGGTTGCTGGCGGCATGGAGTCGATGTCCAATGCACCTTATTTGCTGCCAAAAGCGCGCACCGGTATGCGGATGGGCCATGGTGAAGTCAAAGATCATATGATGCTGGATGGTCTGGAAAATGCCTACGATGGCAAAGCCATGGGCTGTTTTGCTCAGGTCACCGCCAACGAACAAGGGTTTAGTCGCGAAGAGATGGACCGTTTTGCCGTGCAGTCTTTAACCCGCGCTCAGGCGGCTATTACCAGTGGCGCCTTTGTTGGCGAA
>JAHJNE010000404.1 GCA_018820995.1 Gammaproteobacteria bacterium
GGCTGACCGTAGTGGCGGTAAATGTCATGCTCAAGCGCTCGATTCACGACCATATCGACATTATACTGCGGTGCTTCCTGCAAATTTTGGCGCAGTAGCGGCACTGTCACCATCGCACTGGCCCAATCTATTTCAATCGCCCATCTTGGTGGAATTAATATCGTATGTCCTAACCACCAGTTGCTGGTATTCAGTTCCAGATAGCGAATGGTCCACTGTTTGTCGTCAAACAACATCCCTGCGACATGGCCAATCTCTCCATCTTTTGCTTTGATGTGATAACCAATCACTGAATGAATACTACGTAAGTGCGGATCTTCAGACTGTCGGCGACCATCTGCTTGTGCGACTAAACTTTTCTGCAATTGTTCTTCGGGTTCTAGCGGCACGATATTCATACCAGATGTCAAGCTACCAGGGTAAACACCAGTGCCCCAAATCCCAATGCCGCCCCAATAAGTTGGGTAGCCATAGTGGCTGAAATAACTCAGTTCCTGCTGACGCGATACCGTTTGATGGACATCGATATCGGGGCTGTCTTGTACTTGCTTACGTGTAAGAGCCACAGAAATACTGGCGGTGTTCCAATGACTTGCTATGACTGAAATGGGTGAAATAAGGACTTTGCGGCTTTGTAACCAACTTCCGGTTTCGACAACCAGATAACGGATCACCCAAGACTGATCGTCAAATAGAAGATCGGTGACTTGTCCAATATGACCGTCTTTGGCCTCGACGGTTGTCGATTGCAATTGTTCAAAAGTAATGATCATAGATTTTTCCAGTCGCTGATACGCAGAGATGATCATTCTAGAACTGTTTTTTTAACAGGTCTGTGCGTTAGCAACCATAACCGACAAGAGTTCACTTAGACATTTTCTACACTAATAAAGATCAGCGCATCAGTTGTGCGAGCGCAACACGCCATTTGAAATTACCGAAAATTAGTCCATGGAACATCGCTTGAAGTTTGTCGTGTGACTGTCATATTCGTCAACTAAGCTGAGGGCACCTTTCAGCCAGTAAGCAATCGATGTGGCATGATGTCCAAACAAGTTTCGCAAGACATCGAACTATCTATTGTGATCCCGGCTAAGGACGAAGCAGGCAGCCTGCCGTTTTTAATCAGCGAGATCCAAGGGTACCTGGACGGATATTTTGATTATGAAATCATTGTCGTCGACGATGGTAGCCGTGATCAAACATTCACCATTTGCCAGCAGACGCTGACACAAAGTGCCGCACCTTTTTTGTTGATCCGCAATCGCAAACCTTGTGGCCAAAGTACCGCCATTGCCCAAGGTGCCCAGCTCGCGAATGGTCGTTTTGTGCTGACCATGGATGCTGACGGACAAAATGACCCCAAAGATATTCCAACCTTTATTCAACTTGCCCGCCAACGCACCGAAATGGATTTCTGCATTATTGGTCATCGTCAGCAGCGACAAGACAGTCGCTGGGTGCGGATCCAGTCCAAGATAGCGAACGCTATCCGCGCGAGTATTCTTAAAGATGATACCCCTGATTCTGGTTGTGCTTTAAAACTATTGCCACTGCGCACTTTTCGTAAAATCCCCTACTTCAACCATATGCATCGTTTTACACCAGCATTGGTGCGCCGGATGGGTGGCGCCACTATTTCTGTGGCCATTTCGCATCGGCCACGCACCGCAGGCGACTCCCACTACAATGTTTGGAACCGGGCTTTTGCCGGAATATTAGATTTATGTGGCGTGGCCTGGTTGTTATATCGAACCCGTCTGCCAGAGGTTGAGCGACTTGAGCGTTTTGAACCTTAAGCCGCGGTACCTTGTGGCGGGAATTGGCTTGCTAGTATTGCTCCCCATTGTCCTGACCGCTGAACTTAGAAGCATCGAACCTGTGATGCTGCAGACGCTACGTCACCATCAACTATGGCTGGCGGCCGGTTGTTTTATATGCGGTGTATTCGGTGTTTCGCGCCAGCTTCTTGCCAGTATCAGTGGTTACCTGCTGGGATTTTGGCAAGGTTTATTGCTGATTGAACTCGCGATGTTAGCAAGTGCCGTCGCGGTATTTGCCATTGGTCGATTGTTGCAGGCGAAGCGACTGAGCAACCAACGTTTTGTCTGGTTTCAAGCGCTGACCGGCAAGCTTCAAAGGGCACCGTTTACAGGTATATTATTACTAAGATTATTACCCGTAGGCAGCAATCTCTTAACCAATCTGGCTGCAGGCGCTATTCATTTA
>JAHJNE010000038.1 GCA_018820995.1 Gammaproteobacteria bacterium
CATCAGGGCTGGTGCTTTCCTGAAAGACAGCCGTTCAAACTGCCATAAACTGCGGCTTAGCAACCACCAGAATGCAAAGGCAAGTAGCACAGTTACGACGGCGCCAAGACGATTTAACCAGGCTGGAACCAGATATAATTGCGTTTGCTCTTCTGGCAGTACCGGACCTTGCCAACGTAGGTAGACACTTTGCCATTGCCAATCCGGGCGCGCCGGTCCGGTTTGAATGCGGGCGGTTGGGTCTTGTGCCAAGTCTACGGTGGAGGCTGATATCAACGATTCACTCAGGGTTTTGCGGTAACGTTTGGTTTCTGTCAGCGCCGCTGAGCCGCTGGCTCCGGCAATGCTTAAACTATCCGCCGCTGCTGGCACTTCTGCATCCGACATCATGACTTGTGGCTGGCGCTCTTTTGCCTGACGTTCAAGACGTTCAAACGCCGCTCTGTTGGCTGATCCGGGCTTGGCATCGTTTTGATATTGAATGCTGTGCCATGGTTTTTCTAATTGTGGATAGATTGCCAACCGGATTTGATCAACGGCGAACGGCAATAACAATAGAAATAACAACACAGCACACAATTGGCTGCCGCGTTGTAGCCACAATAGCGCACGGCCTGAAGCAATTTTTAACGACGCGAGAAGCGTCACCAGTATCAGCCATAACCATTGTGGTGCCTCGGCTCGTTGGTACAAAAGCAACATACAAACCAGCGACAATACTGCGAGTTTCCAGCCAAACATCCGGCCACAAGCTGTGGTCAACAGCAGAACAAAAAAGATGTCCCACAACGACCAGCGCTGAATATACCCACCTTGAATGTCATCGGCGCCGGAGGCAGTAAATAGTGACCAACCAGGCGGCAGTTGCAATTGCATTTCAACGCCGCTAAACCGGGCTTGCCAGCCACTGATTGGTAACGATGCAGGCAACGACGAAGGTAAGGCCACAGTACTTACCGTATTGAGTTGTAAAGGATTTTGCCGTAGTTCTACCCCTGGCTGCTGTGCCGGAAGTTGGGTAATGAGTTGCGGCTCGCCGGCGAGCTCTGCTCGCCCTAGTTGATACGGCTGCATCACCTGCAACCGGCTACTGCTGGACAGCTGTCCGGTAATGGTGTCGGACACAGTGAGATGTTGACCACTAAAATCGAGCCAAGCCATTTTATGCAGATGCAGTTGGTCCTGACTCAGGCTGGCGCCGCGACTTTGTTGGTTCAGCTGCAACGTACTCGCAGCATTGACCTGATACAACGGATATTGCTGCCAATGCGCTGGCGCTTGTGTTTGATTGGGATCAAGCGCTGGAGCGCCACTCATTTGAATGGTTCGAAGTTCAGGCGCAGCGGCAAAAGCCAGAATTTCGGTGTCCGGCCAAGGGGCTGTCGCCGCCGGAAACGTTAAGCTTTGCGGGAGTTCTGAACTTTGGCTGATAAGTTCAACCTGCCACCGGCCTGGCTGCAGTTGGATCCGTAACACGCCGTTGGCATTCAATAATGCCGGTAAGTCACTTTCTAATGCTAATGCCTGAAACGCCGGCAATAGTGCACCCGTCAATTCGATTTCACGCGAATTACCGCTGACATCAAGTTGCAGCAGGGTGGTCATCCGCGCTGGAATTTGATCTTCTAACAGTCTGAACACTTGAATTTGTAACTGATCTTGCGCCACATCAGCCGTTTGTTGTCCGGCTGGTTGCAACCATAACTGTCGACCTAACCGCTTTGGCTGACTAACCTTTTGCTGCTGCCATTCGAGGGCGACAATGCCACTTTGCACGGGGATCTGAATTGATTGTGGTGCCTGGCTCCAACGAAAATGACCGCTAATTTGCCAGTTGCCGCGCTGAAGCCAGATTTGCGGCTCGCCAGCGTGATCACGCAGTGTCGGCTGACTAACAGGCGCTTGTGCTCCACGAACCATCACTTGTTGTGGCCAATAGCGGACGTCGCCCGGCAGCGTGACCCAACCTTCCTGATACAACTGCACGTCGACTGAGAATTCCGCACCAGTGTTAGCAGCAATGAATGTGCTTTGACTCACCCACAAGCACTGTTGCTCATTGCCATCGGCGAGCCATGGACAATGGCGGTTCGGATGTTTGGCCAAAACCCATGCCTGCCAAGGCTGCAATGCTGGCGGAATGTCGCTGGCGATTTTTTTGACCTGCTCATCGACGCCCGATGTGATGTTTTGCGCGATTGCAGGCCAGCATAGCAACAGACTGATAAGACCCGTTAACAGCAAGCGAACGGGTCTTTGATAAAATGCCGACCAAAACGATGGGGTAAATTTATGAAATGCATCAACAGAAAACATGATGGAGGTCCTTTCTGAACACGAGGTCAATCGACGCCAGTCCACAACCATCTAGGATGGGTGCTTATCACGCAATTATTGCTGTGAGCGGGCACACTGGCGTGACGCTTCCAATTGAAATCATCACTGGTTTCCTAATATAGCATTGATATCCTTATAGATAACGCAAAAATCAACGGCAGGGGTTACCTGAAATTTATATTAAGAAATTGCCATGTCAAACGCTTATTTGAGCGAACGACTGTGACTCTATTTTCATATCTGTTTTTGGGTCTTAGGCGTGGGAGGGTTGTCGTATTGATACTGGTTCTTTATTTTAGAGGCTTTTGGAGGTGTTTAGGAAAAGTTTTTACTGGAAAATGGAATTGAAATAGAGTACAACTGTGCGCTGAAATAATCAGGCGCGTAATAATGACAAAATTTTCGACCCCAGTCCCTTCATTGAACCAACTACCGGTATGCCATCAAAATACAAAGTCGATCATCGGCCTATTGCGGCAATGTTGGCATTGGTGTTGTCAGGTCGCATTGGTGCAGCCTTCTCTGATCAGTTATCTCGAGCCTTTGATCAGATTGATACTGCCCAACTTTCGAGCACAATGGAGTCATGCGCGCGTTGTTGACATTCAGCAACAGGCTGGTTTTATCCATTTAACCTTAAGACCCGGACGCCGCTGGCGCGGATTTATTCCGGGGCAGCACGTGCAACTTGTGCTGGAAATAAATGGTCGGGCGATCAGCCGCATTTTTAGTATCAGCTCTTCTTTGCAGTTGTTTCAGCAACAAGGTCTGATCCGGCTGACGATCCAGCAACAATCAAAAGGTTTGATGACCAGTCACCTGATGCAATGGTTAAAACCAGCGGTCGATGCAGGCTCACTATCATCAGTTCCAGTGCATTTAAGCGCAGCAACGGGAAGTTTTGTGCTACAGCAACAAAAGCCTCTGTTATTGCTGGCCGCGGGTTCGGGGATCACACCCATTCATGCCATGCTGAGCTCGGTCACCCGACTGACGCAACCCGTTTTATTGATATATAGCTTTCGCGGCGCAGAGCAGATGTTATTTGCTGAGAGTTGGCGTGAACTACAGTCCAGATTTCCGCTGTTACAAATCCAATTCGTTGATACCAATCTCCGACAGCGGTTGCAGCCCGGGGACGTCGAAACATGGTGCAACTCGCAACCACAATGCCAGGTGTATCTTTGTGGACCCAGCAGGTTCAGCCTTGATTGGCAAAACAAGTTGCTTGCGCTTGGTGTGGATGCGTCGGCGATTCAACAAGAATCCTTTGGTTTGGCTGCAGTGCCATTTCTAGTGGCTGCCGCTGCAGGTGCTGAAAAGCCGGAGTCATTCCCAATAGAGATACGGCAATCGACCCAAGTACGAAATATCAGTAGTACGCAGGGGAGTCTACTAAGCAGTTTGGAAGCCGCTGGCTTCAATCCATCTTATGGCTGCCGGCGGGGGATTTGTATGCAGTGTCTTTGTCAGAAAAATCAGGGATTAGTGCGAAATTTATTGACTGGTGAAATCTCCGACGTTGGACCTGGCATGATCCAGTTGTGCATCAGCCAACCGCTGTCTGCTGTTGAGCTTAGTTTGCCTTCATCGTGACTGCTTTTGTTGCAGCAAGTGCGGTGCTTTTTTTGATCAATCTGGCATTTTTGTTTCTGCCATTGTCGCCTGTGATAGGCATTTTTCATTTTATTCGGGAACATAGTGATGAATGAGCGCATCAATTCACTACAACAACTGGCTATGGCGGACAGTGTTGCCAACAACAGTCATGCTGATGCTGACATAAGTTCAAGTCAGTCAGGCGAGCCTTTCCCTGCGAACAGCGCTGCGACTGTTCACACAGGCCACAGTATTCAGGAGATAGCAGCATCGAATGTTCGGCAGCAAACCGGGCGTTTCAGTGAAGCGCAGGCCAGCGCTCTGGCTGCAGATTTGGATGCTCTCGCCAGTGCAACCCGGGACGAAGTTGGCAGTGCTGATAGTCGTTATTTGCTAAAAATAGTGCAGTTGCAACGGGTCGCTGCGATCAGTGGTCGGCTGCTAATGGTGGCGGGATTTTGGTCTGCCTGGTGGTGGGGATTGGGCGTTTTGTTTTTGGCTCTGGCAAAAATTCTCGACAATATGGAAATTGGCCATAATGTTCTGCATGGACAATATGATTTTATGAATCATCCGTACCTGAATTCTCGGACATTTGAGTGGGATATTGCTTGTGATGCCAAATCATGGCAACGGACCCATAACTATGAACATCACACTTATACCAATATCATCGGTAAAGATCGTGACTTTGGCTATGGATTGTTGCGTCTTAGCGATGACTTTCGCTGGCGGTTGCAAAATAGCTGGCAAATCCTGACTTATTTTTTGCTAAGCACGTTGTTTCAATGGGGCGTGTCTTATCATGAAATGGCGGCAGAACGGGTATTTTTGGGGCGGAAAAAAGCGGATCGTGTCAGTCAAATCAGCGATGCACAGTTAAAAAAGGCCTTTTTTGGTAAAGGCGGACGGCAGTTGCTGAAAGATTATCTGCTATTTCCGTTATTATCAGGCCCGATGTTTTTTCCGGTTCTGGCTGGAAATTTTCTGGCAAATTTGCTGCGTAACTGGTGGACTTCCACTATCATTTTCTGCGGCCATTTCACTTCGCAAGTGCATGTTTTTACGCCAGATGTCTGTGTAAATGAAAGCCGGGGTCATTGGTATTATCGGCAAATGCTTGGCTCTGCCAATTTTACCGGCCCGCGCTGGTTCCATATTTTATCTGGCCATTTGAGTTGTCAGATTGAACATCATTTATTCCCTGATTTACCTGCTTATCGTTATTTACAGTTAGCTCCTCAAGTCGCTGCGATTGCTAAAAAGCATGGCATTGCCTACCACAGTGGCAGTTTTGTCCGGCAATATCTGAGTGTGCTGCAACGAATTTTGCGCTTTTCATTGCCAGGCCATGATCGGCAAGTAGCGAGCAGTATGTAAAACTAACTAAATTGCAAACCTCTGGTAAAAAAAGTCGGCAGTAAGATTTTTGGCAAAATAAAAGTTGATAGAAACTTGATATTTCGCCAACTAAGTTGATTTTCCTCTGGTAGGTCCATTGCATTGTCGCTAGTATCAGACCCGAAATAAAATAGCCAGATAGGAAAGTTGGCGATGAACTATTACTCTGGATTTTTATTAGGCTTGATGTTGATTTGTTCAAGTCTGTTTTATGGGTTAGCGTTAACCAATAATGACAAGAAATATCAATCGACCAATTCTGTGCTCGATGGCACTTGGCGTTTGGTGACGACCAGAGTCCTAACCGAAGACGGTAAGTTATTGTCTGAAAAGGACGAAACGCAACTCCAAGCGATTAAAATAGTCGCTAACCAGCATTTTAGTGTGCTCAGCAAAACAACTTCAGGTGAACTATTACAGGCTGCGGCAGGCACATTTGAGCTGGCGCCGGATCGCTATTCTGAGTCAGTAGAATTAGCTGCAGTGGCTGGTGATCAGAAACAACAACATTATCAGTGGCGGCTAGAGCATGGTCTTTGGTACCAGCGTAGCGAAGTCCAGCAGCAAGTGGTGGAGCAGGTCTGGCAGTTAGTCGACTCAATTCGAAAATAAGACCTTTCTGTCCGCCATACTAATTTGAAAAATATGCACTAAGCTTGCTTTGGATAGACCAAACCAAGAGGCTGCAAATGAAAATACTAAACCTCCTCTCGTGCATCACGCTGGTTTTATTACAAATAGGTTGTAAACCAGCGCCCGAAGCTCCACAAGTACCCACAGATACACAAACCACGCCGGCGCCAGCAGCAATAGTTGCAGCAGCGCAATCAGAAACTCCGGCGCAAGCCTGTATATTAAAACTCGGTTTTGAAGCCTGGGAGCCCTATCAATATGTTGATATGGACCAAAAAGCGGCAGGTCTCGATATCGAACTTATGCAAGCTGTTGCTAAGGAAATGAATTGTGAAATAGTGACCCAGCAAGGAACCTGGGTAGAATTAATTGCTGGTTTGAAGGCAGGCGAAGTGGATTTGTTGCTTGGCGCTTCAAAAACTGAGGCTCGCGAGGAATACGCATTTTTTTCAGCGCCTTATCGTAAAGAGCAATTTGTGCTGTTTGTACGTTCGATGGACGTAGCGAGCTTGCCACAAAACACCATCAGTGATTTTCTCACCGACGGCAAAAAGCTCGGTATCGTAAGCGAGTATTTTTATGGTGATGAATTGGCACAACTTTATAACGATGAAAAACTCAAACCCCATTTTGTTGAGGCATCGTTGAGTGAACTCAATTTAGCGCGTTTAATGGATGAAGATATTGATGGCATGTTGGAAGACAAAATTGTCGCCGCGTCCATGATCAGGCGTAAAGGCTTGGATAAAACAATTAGTCCAAGCAGTATTTCCTTGGGCGACAATGACGTTTATGTCATGTTCAGCAAAAATTCTACTGATGAAAGTAAAGTCAGTGCATTTAATGCTGCCATGACTACGATTCGTGAAAATAACGTCTATGACACCATTATGGCGCGTTACCAACAGTAACTATAGCAATTCACTATCACGTATTTAAAACGATGTTAAGCAGTGCTTGCATGTAGTCGCTGGTTGTCATTGACCACTTGCAAGCGCTCTAGTTCTGTTAGCTACCAAACTGTCGCTGCAATATATCTGCAGTGAAATTTGCTTTTAGATAAAAACCGCGGGGTAAGGTCTGGATAGGCTGACCATCATGGCCAATTGCGGCAGTAAGAGCTTTTGCATTGGCGGCTTTGGGTCTGAGCTGGAGGACTTTGCCATGGGCTCCACGGATCTGATCGATACCGCCAAGCACAATCAACTCCATCAATTCTTCCCAATCTTGTTGTAATAGTTGCTGCTGTTGCGGATCGGGCTGCCATAAAAAGGCGGAGCCAATCACCCGTTCGCCCAAAGGTAAACTACGTTCTGCCCAAATAGGCACCCATAAAACCTGCTGTAGCTTGCGGCAGACCCAGGACTCCTGCCAACGCTGTAAACTTAAGTCCGTCAGTGCCGCAACACAGACATAGGTGCTTTCCAGTGGTTTACCATGACTATCAATAGGTAAGGTTTTAAGCTCAATACCAAGATGCGGAAAGTCAGGTTCTGCTTTTGAACCCGCGCTAGCTCCCAATGCTTGCTCGAGCATTTGTCCGACCATTCCTTTGTCACGTTTTAAATCTTTTGGCAAAATGACCGCTAAATTGGCTGCTAATTCAGCAAGTGTCAGCCCAGCTAACTGCTGTGCCCGGTACATTAATTCAGCAACATTGGAAGGAGGCAAAATCATCACGGAACCCTTTGCAATAACTATCGGCAAACTAACATTTTTTCAAGGCTTTGACTGGTTATTTAATCGGCAATCCAACTTATACACAGTCATATCAAGCTTGTCATCACGGCCTGCAGGGTGTAAGTCTATAATATATATTGATAATTATACAAATTCACATTGGCGCGATCGGTGGGCGTAAAAGTTATTCATGGATAAAAACAAGGATACACACAGTTTTATCTACAGTCTCTGTGTAGAAGTGCACAATGCGCTGCTGTATGTTTACTGAACTGTGGATAACTTTCGCGAAGTAGCCACTAAATACCGTTTGCTGTGGCTTCGACTTTGTGAAAGAATCTTTTCACAAGCTGCTGTAAATTAGCTAGAGGTTAGTGTGATCGATGCCGAAGGTTTTCGGGCCAATGTCGGCATAGTGATTTGTAATCACCAGGGACAGGTGTTTTGGGCTCGCAGATATGGACAACATTCCTGGCAATACCCGCAGGGTGGCATAGACGACGGTGAATCACCTGAGCAAGCCATGTATCGTGAGTTAAATGAAGAAGTCGGTTTATCGCCCGCTGATGTTGAAATAGTGGCAGTCACCAAACACTGGCTGAGATATAAACTACCAAAACGTTTAATTCGTCGCGATTCAAACCCGGTATGTATCGGTCAGAAGCAAAAATGGTTTTTATTGCGTCTGACCTGCAAGGATGAAGATGTTAATCTGCTAAAAACTACACATCCGGAGTTCGATGACTGGCGTTGGGTTAGTTATTGGTATCCTGTGCGTCAGGTCGTTGCTTTTAAACGGGAAGTTTACCGTAAAGTAATGAAAGAGTTTGCCCCGGTCGCTTTGCCGTTTATTCGTCGTGAAGTTAAAAAAAGTAGTGGGGTGAGGTAACTCACCCTAAGACATTAAGGGGTCGTTATGCTGGGCCAGCTAAGGCGTATTGTACAGGACGTTGCGCAAGAACCTTCACTGGCCAGTGCTTTGGCCGGTTTGGTTTCAAACGTTAAAAATGCGCTGAAAACCGAATGTTGTTCGGTTTATCTGGCCGACTATCA
>JAHJNE010000405.1 GCA_018820995.1 Gammaproteobacteria bacterium
GGATTCGCGGCGACCATTGATGATCCCAATCATTCCAGCAGAAGTATGATGATGTTTTTACCGGCGGCCCCATTGGGTCTGGCTTTTAGTGTAATGGACAATGCCGAAGGTTTAATGATGCAGATTTTAAGCATCTTTCCACTGACTTCATTTGCGGCGATGCCGCTGCGGATGGCGAACTCTGAAGTCCCGTTGTGGCAATGGGTGCTGTCGTTAACGTTGTTGATTGGTTGCTTGTGGTGGTTTAAAGCTGCCGCTAGCCGCGTGTTCGCGCTTGGTATTCGTATGTATGGTAAAGAGCCTGACTGGTCGGATATAGCGCGAGCTTTTATCGGGCGCAAAGCAAGAATTTAACCAACCACAGTCGTCAATAGTGTAGCCAAACTAAGCTACCGATAAAAAATCCCGCACATGGCGGGATTTTTTATCGGTAGCTACTTTCGAAGCAGCTTATACTTTTCAAAGTTGTTTAGAAAAAACGCTCAATATCTATAGGGTGAATATCATCAATATCATTTGACTAGAGTGGCGGTAATTCGGTCATCGGCCAGCGTGGCGTCACCCCGATACTGAGATCTTGCTGCTGGCCCGCATTGAGTCGCTGGTAACCTGCAAAAGCAATCATCGCGCCGTTGTCTGTGCAAAACTCTTTGCGCGGATAAAACACTTCGCCTTTCATCTTGCTGAGTAACTGCTGTAACTGCTCACGCAACGAGGTATTGGCGCTGACGCCACCGGCGACGACCAACCGGTTCAAGCCGGTTTCAGTTAATGCCCGTTGACATTTAAACACCAAAGTATCAACCACAGCCTGCTGAAATGATGCGGCGATATCGGCTTGTACTTCCGGACTATTACCTTGTGCAGCAATGACATTTGACGCTGCCGTTTTTAAACCGCTGAAACTAAAATCCAGACCAGGTCTGTCAGTCATCGGTCGAGGGAATTTGTATTTTTTAGGGTCGCCTTGGGTGGCCAGTTTTGCCAGCAGTGGCCCGCCAGGATATTCCAATCCCATCAATTTTGCTGTTTTATCAAAGGCTTCACCTGCGGCATCATCAACAGACTCACCCAGCAACTGATATTCGCCTATGCCATCAACCCGAACCAACTGAGTATGACCACCGGACACTAACAGCGCAATAAATGGAAACGGAGGCGGATTTGCTTCCAACATCGGCGCTAATAAATGTCCTTCCATATGATGAACCGCGAGTGCTGGTTTGCCCCATGCCATCGCCAGACTGCGGCCAATTGAAGCACCGACCAACAAGGCACCGGACAAACCAGGTCCTGCCGTGTAGGCGACACCATCAATACTGTCTGCAGTGACGCCAGCCTCTTGCAGTGCTTGTTTAATTAAAGGCAAAGTTTTGCGGATATGATCCCTTGATGCCAGTTCCGGCACCACACCACCATAATCAGCATGAATCGCAATCTGTGAATACAAGACGTGACTTAACAGACCTTTTTCGCCATCATATATGGCAATTCCGGTCTCGTCACAGGACGTTTCGATACCTAAAACCCGCATTTTACCCCTCACTACCCAGCGCTAAGCCGCGAATTGTAACGGGATCCGAGGCGCAGAGCCAGCAAAGCATATAAGTGCTTTACTTTAGCCGTCGCTTTTGAGTAAAATGCCGCACCAAATTTAAACGTATTGGTTAGCCGCTGACCAGAACGCGGTATCCAGATAAACCGAGGTGAGATTTTAATGCCTGTTGTTAAAGTTAAAGAAAACGAACCATTTGACGTTGCTTTACGTCGTTTCAAACGCTCTTGCGAAAAAGCTGGCGTATTGGCTGATGTACGTGCAAAAGAATTCTTCGAGAAGCCAACTTGGGTTCGTAAACGTAAGAAAGCTGCCGCTGTTAAGCGTCACATGAAAAAGCTTTCTCGCGAAAACGCTCGTCGTATCAAGCTTTACTAAGACCGCATTCCTCAGATGGCTCTGCTCGAGCAGCTTCAGGAAGCACAAAAAGACGCAATGCGTGCAAAAGACAAATTGCGTCTAAGTACTATCCGTATGGCACTGGCTGAAGTTAAACAACGCCAGATCGACCATCAGATGCAACCTGACGATGCCAATATCCTTGCAATTTTGACCAAAATGGCCAAACAACGCAAAGAGTCTGCAACTCAGTATACTGCCGGTGGCAGAGCTGATTTAGCAGAGATTGAGTTATCTGAAATCGCGATCATTGAGCAGTTTTTACCGCAAGCCTTAACTCAGGGTGAGCTGGACGATATGCTGACACAGGCAATAGCCGAAACAGCTGCCAGTTCGATGCAAGACATGGCTAAAGTCATGACCTGGTTGAAGCCGCAGGTTCAAGGCCGTACCGATATGGGCGCATTAAGTGCTCTGGTCAAAAGCCGCCTGAGCTAAACGCCTGAAACAACGGTAATCGCTGTTAAACTGCACACCGTGCCTTGCGCACGGTTTGTCTTTTTCTGAAATGAGCATTTTTAAGCAAAAGGAAAAAGGTGGCAGGACAAATCCCAAGACCCTTCATCGACGATTTGTTGGCACGTACTGACATAGTTGAACTGATTGATTTAAGGGTGCCATTAAAAAAAGCCGGTAAAAACCATACCGCTTGTTGCCCTTTCCATAGTGAAAAATCTCCTTCTTTTACTGTGAGCGCTGACAAACAGTTTTATCATTGTTTTGGTTGTGGTGCTCATGGCAATGCCATTAGTTTTATGATGGCGTTTGAACAACTCGAATTTGTGGAAGCCATAGAAGAGCTTGCCAAAATTCATCATATTGAAGTGCCGCGCGAAGCCGGCCATAAAACAAAAACTTATGTGCAAGGAACGGCTGACGATTACAGCCAGATGCAAAAAGCAGCACAAAGCTACCAGCAACAATTAAGTCAGCATTCACATGCAGCTGCCTATGTTGCCAAACGCGGTCTATCCGCTGCTACTGTCGAAAAGTACGGTATTGGTTATGCACCAGATAGCTGGGATTTATTACTTAAACAGCTTGGTACGAATAAAACAGCTCGCGATCAGTTATTTGAGTTAAAGCTTACCAACCGCAACGAAAATGGCCGCGAATACGATTTTTTCCGCGACCGGATTATGTTTCCAATTCGCGATAAACGCGGTCGGGTGATTGGTTTTGGTGGTCGGGTGCTTGGTGACGGCACCCCAAAATACCTGAACTCACCAGAAACACGCTTGTTCCATAAAGGTCGTGAACTTTATGGTTTATATGAAGCCCGACAACAACAAGATCGGCTGGAACGACTGCTTGTCGTTGAAGGCTATATGGATGTCGTTGCCTTGTCTGAACAAGGAATATCCTTTGCTGTGGCTTGCCTTGGCACTGCAACGACCTCTGAACATATGCAAACCATGTTCAGGTTTTGCCGCAAAGTCATCTGTTGTTATGACGGCGATCGAGCTGGCCGAGATGCTGCCTGGCGTGCACTGCAAAGTGCTTTGCCGCAATTAAAAGACGGTGTCGAACTTAATTTTGTATTTTTACCCGATGGCGAAGACCCTGATTCACTGGTACAGAAAGAAGGCAAAGAAGCATTTTTAGCCCGGCTTGAGCAGGCAATGCCTTTAAGTAACTATCTGTTTGAACACTTATTACAAGAGCTGGATGTGTCCAGCGATGCGGGAAAATCTGGTTTGTGGGTCAAAGCAAATGAGATGATTGCCACAATTCCTAGTGAGTTTTACCGGGAATTATTGTCGGAAAAGCTGTCAAACCTCGTAGGTCGGGCACGTAATCCGAATACCAAAATTGGCACCAGCAAAACAAATGCAATACCAGTAACAACCAATAAAATCACACCGATGCGGCGCGCGGTGGCACTATTGTTGCAATATCCACAACTGGCAAAGGTAATGCCGCATGCGCCTGAACTGGCAGATGCTAACTTGCCCGGTGTGGCACTATTGCTGGCAATTCAGCAACATTTAATAGAAAAACCACAGTTAACCACAGCCCAGCTGTTGGAATATTGGCGGGAGTTACCGGAGTACAACATTCTGAGTAAATTAGCTTTATGGGACCATCAGGTCGCAGAAGAGCAGTTAACGCAGGAGTTTTTAGATACGTTTCGTTCAATCGAAGACCAATATTTACAACAACGCCTTGAATCATTACAACGCAAGGACCAATTAAGTAAATTATCGGTGGCCGAACGACACGAATACGCCATGCTATTGAAGGCATTCAAGAGCAAATAACTGCAGATGAGCTCAGGCTGCTGGCTAGAAAAGCCGCGCTTTGTTATACTCGCTCATTCGCATTTTTGAAATTTAACATATTTGGGTGGAAGAGCAGCCTCTATGGAGCATAATCCTCAGTCGCAATTAAAACTCCTTATCTTAAAAGGTAAAGAGCAAGGTTATTTAACTTTTGCCGAAGTAAACGATCACCTTCCACAAGATATCATCGACTCCGATCAGATCGAAGATATTATCCGCATGATTAACGACATGGGCATTCAGGTGTTTGAATCTGCACCTGATGCTGATGACTTAATTATGTCTGACGCTGCAGCAGATGAAGATGCTGCAGAAGAAGCCGCACAAGCTTTGGTCAGTGTGGATAAAGAACTCGGTCGCACTACAGATCCAGTCCGTATGTATATGCGGGAAATGGGTACTGTGGAACTGCTTACCCGCGAAGGCGAAATTGAAATCGCTAAACGCATCGAAGACGGCATCAACCAGGTGCAAACGTCGGTAGCAGAATATCCTGAAGCGATCACCTACCTACTGGAACAGTGGGATAAATTTGAAGCAGAAGAAATCCGTCTGAGCGATATCGTCAGTGCATTTGTTGACCCAAATGAAACTGATGATTTGCCACCAACAGCGACGCACATTGGTTCTGAAGTACCAGAAGAAGAGCTGGCTGACGAAGATGGTGACACGAATTCAGACGAAGAAGATGAAGACGGCGAGTCCGAAGAAGCCGATACCGGTCCGGATCCTGAGCTGGCAAAAATCAAATTCGGTGAACTGCGTATCCAATACGAAGTCACACGCAATTCTATCACGCAGAATGGTCGCGAGCATGCGACCACTAAAGCTGAAATTGAAAAATTAAGTGAAGTTTTCCGCTGTTTCCGTTTAGTGCCTAAGCAATTTGATCGCTTAGTCAAAAATATGCGTGAAATGATGGATCGGGTTCGGGTGCAAGAACGCATTGTGATGAAACATTGTGTTGAATACGCCAAAATGCCGAAGAAGAACTTCTTAAAAGCATTTACCGGTAACGAAAATAGTAATGCCTGGATTGATGCAGAAATTGCAGCAAACAAGCCTTACTCGCCAAAACTGGCCGATATGCGCGAAGAACTGGTTCGTTCCAGCGTCAAACTGCGTAAAATCGAAGAAGAAACTGGTTTATCAATTTTCAAAATCAAAGACATTAACCGTCGGATGTCGATTGGTGAAGCGAAAGCTCGCCGCGCGAAAAAAGAGATGGTGGAAGCCAACTTACGTCTGGTTATTTCGATTGCGAAAAAGTACACCAACCGTGGTCTGCAGTTCCTTGATTTAATCCAGGAGGGCAACATTGGTTTGATGAAAGCCGTTGATAAATTCGAATACCGCCGTGGTTATAAGTTCTCAACTTATGCGACCTGGTGGATCCGTCAGGCTATCACCCGTTCAATCGCTGACCAGGCACGGACTATCCGTATTCCGGTGCACATGATTGAAACCATCAACAAGCTGAACCGTATTTCTCGGCAGATGCTGCAAGAGATGGGTCGTGAGCCGTCGCCAGAAGAATTATCTGAGCGCATGGGCATGCCGGAAGATAAGATCCGTAAAGTGCTGAAAATCGCTAAAGAACCAATTTCGATGGAAACACCGATTGGTGATGATGAAGATTCGCATCTGGGTGATTTTATCGAAGACAGTGGTTCAGAATCACCACTGGATTCAGCAACGATGGAAAGCTTAAAAGCAGCCACCAACGAAGTGTTAGCCGGCTTAACTGCCCGCGAAGCCAAGGTACTGCGGATGCGGTTTGGTATTGATATGAATACCGACCACACCCTGGAAGAAGTGGGCAAGCAATTTGATGTAACGCGTGAGCGGATCCGTCAAATAGAAGCCAAAGCGCTGCGTAAGTTGCGTCACCCTTCCCGTTCAGAAGTATTAAAAAGCTTCCTGGACGAGTAAGCACCGTTGGCCACAGCGTGAGTTGTGGCATCAATGTTGTGACTGCATACGTCAGTTAAAAAAAAGCGCCTTTTGGCGCTTTTTTATTAATTTTTTTTCCGCCCAAATTGGTATTTGTATTGGCTGCTAAAATACCAAAATCTCTTGAATCACCCGCTAAATACCTGCATGTGTCACTGAAGTAACCAAACAGCAGCAACATCAAAAGCTCACAAAAAGCTAAGCGTCTAAAAAACCAGCAATTAGCATAGGAAAGCCGCCAACAGCAAGTGACAACTGCCCGAAAAATTCTTATACTGCCTGCGTTTTATCGCACCTTGCATTCGCAACTGCATCAAACATGGCCCTATAGCTCAGTTGGTTAGAGCATCCGACTCATAATCGGCAGGTCCCTGGTTCAAGTCCAGGTGGGGCCACCATTTTTAAAGACCTCTCCATAGAATAACCATCAATAATCTGAATTTGATTTCTTGCGGCTCAGTGGCAGATCGAAATCTGCTGTTAACTCTGTCCATGCGTCTGCCAGTCCAAAACTTTGCTATCGGTTTAAAGAAAGATCACAACATTCATTCTTTGCATTTTGCTGATCGATTAGTCGATATCACTTCAGCAAAAGCACGGATCAATGACGTCAATACAAAAGCTAACTCAGAGGATGCGGCAGAAGTCCTGATCCGAAAC
>JAHJNE010000406.1 GCA_018820995.1 Gammaproteobacteria bacterium
CAATTATTTTGACGTCCCACCACAACGACCAATTCCGTATGTAGTGCAGATCAAATTCAACGCGTTTTTCCATTTTATCGAGCGTGTCAGTTTCACCCCGCCAGCCATTTATTTGTGCCCAACCAGTGATCCCCGGTTTGACTTTATGACGAAGCATATAAAACGCCACCCGATTGCGATAATGTTCATTATGAGCAACGGCATGGGGTCTTGGACCAACAACCGACATTTCCCCCCGCAATACATTTAAAAATTGCGGTAATTCATCAAGTGATGTTCGGCGCAAAAATGCACCCAATGGAGTAATACGCTGATCCCCTTTGGTCGCTTGTACTACATTATCAGAATTTTCAAGCACTTTCATGCTCCGAAATTTGTAAACTCCAATCTGTTTTCCATCGAGACCATAGCGATCTTGCTTAAAGATTGCAGGTCCTTTTGACGTCAATCGCACAGCGATAGCAATAAGCAACAACAGCGGCGATAACGCCAGCAAGGCACAAGCGCTAAACAGAATATCAAAGGTACGTTTAAGGTAATTTTGTACGCCATAGTGCGGCGATTCAAACACGCTGATTGCATCTATATCACCAACATTACTAAGACGGCCATGCATCATATTAATAATCAATAATTCGGGCACTAAATAGACGTTAAGAGTGGTATCACCGAGTTGCTGAACAATTTGTTGAATACGCCGGTCGGCGCTTAATGGCAGGCAGATATAAAGGCGACTAATGACACCAGATTGGGCGGTCATTACAGAATCATTGACGGTGCCAACGATCAAGCCACGAAATTCTTCCGGAAAACGATCAGGTTCCCGGTCATCAAAAAATCCAATACATTCAAAACCAAGTTCTGGATGGTTTTTGATTTCCTGATAAAGCGCAATTCCTCTTGGTGTTAAGCCGACAATAGCCACACGTTGTAAGTTGACACCGTGCTGCAGCTGAATTTGACGAACCGACCTGTATATAAGTCGCCAGCCAAGCATCATAATTGCAGAGCCTAAAAACCAAAGCCCTATTACAACCCTAGAATATACGGCACCAGACTTAAATAAAAACAACACGCTAAGCATTATGGCAAATGAACAACTAAGGATAATGAATACTAGCCAAAGCATTTTTCCAAACTTACCAACGCGCCAGAATCGGTAAAGATCTAATGCTTCGGCAATATAAGAAAACACCACAATTTGGGAAAGTAAAATGACGAGATCATTTTTTTCGAAGTTCTGGCGATAAAGCTCGTTGCTAATAACTAGAACTAAAATCAGAATACAAATATCGAGTAAACGGTGCAAAAAAGCAAAACTGTTGCCGCTTACTTCAAGTGGGCTGGATCTATTCAAACGTTATATCTTCCATGAATAACAAACACATAGCTTAGACTCATTGTCACGGCGCAATATTACCTGCATTTGACGTTCTTTACCAGATAATAACACAGCGCAAACCGGCGCTGATAGCGCGATTTAGCCGCTTTGGTGTAATATAACATCATTAGATTACACAAAAAGAATAGATTTTGAACCGTCACTTATAATTCAGCATTTTATCAGACTCAGGAGTACAAAACATCGTGATCGGCGCCCGCTTTGTAAAAATTTTGCAATTGGTGATTCTTGTTCAATGTTCGTTAGTCTTGCTGCAGGGCTGCAACACTAACTCAGCAAAAATCCCGGAAGACTCACAAGAAAAAAACAATCAAAAAGAAGCATTGTTAGACACCGAAATCATAGAAACATCAGGTTTGATTTGTCGTGATGATGGCAGTTTTCTTACCTTGAATGATTCAGGTAATAGTCCAACCATCTATCGCCTTAACAGCGATGGTAAAGTGCTAGAAAGGTTTTTGATCAACGCAAAAAATCAGGACTGGGAAGCGCTAGCGATCCATCGAGAAAAGTTATGGCTAGCTGACATTGGCAATAATAGTGGCGCCCGTTCTGGTGGCGATTTGTATCAAGTATCGCTTCCGTTAAGTGATCGTCAAGTGAACCTAGCGGTAAAAACCAGTTTCGTCTATCCAGATTTGCCACGCCCACCCCTTCAAATGTATCAACATGATTTTGATGCAGAAGCGATAATCAGTGCTGACGATCAATTATTTTTGTTCAACAAAGCGTGGCAAAGCGTTCATAGCAGCGTTTACCAATTAATGACGGACAATGGCAGTACTACGGCCCAGAAAATTGCTACCATTGACGGCCTTCCGGGCGTGATCACAGATGGCGTCTATGCTGCTGATCAGCATATGTTTATCCTCACTGGCTATGCCAGATTTCGTGACAATATGCTGAATATGGCG
>JAHJNE010000407.1 GCA_018820995.1 Gammaproteobacteria bacterium
GATGCACAACAACCACGTGAACATAAACGATATGGCGTTTCTAGCAAAACGGGTCGTTATGGCTGGGAAACCGCTGACTCAGGTGCTGATGTGTACCAACGTTTTAATGCTTCAACCATTGCAACAGACGCCGATCGCGACTATCGCAACGAGCCAAACACTTTTGGCTGGATTGTTGAAATAGACCCATTTAATCCGGATAGCGTGCCGCAAAAACGCACTGCTTTAGGCCGGTTTGGTCATGAAGGTGTGGTGTTTGCTCCAGTCACTGAAGGAAAGCCGGTGGTGTTTTACTCTGGTGACGATTCGACCTTTGAATACATTTACAAGTACGTGTCTAAAGCTCCGTATTACAAAGCGACTGCAGGTGGTCATTTACTGAATGACGGTACGTTATATGTTGCTAAGTTTAATGCTGACGGCAGCGGCGAGTGGTTAGCGCTGGACTACAATTCTGAAACTTTCCGTGCTAAAGCTCTGGCCGCTAACATTGAATTCAGCAGCCAGGCCGATGTATTAATTAATACACGATTAGCGGCCGATGTGTTGGGTGCTACGAAAATGGACCGCCCAGAATGGGGTACTGTGCATCCAGAAACCGGTGAAGTCTATTTCACATTGACCAACAACAACTCCCGTACAGCAGCGCAAATTGATGCAGCGAATCCGCGGGCTGCCAACTCTACCGGTCATATCATCCGCTGGCGTGAACGTGCAGCTACAGCAGCTTTTGATTGGGATATTTTCCTGCTGGCTGGTGATGTTGGTACGGCGACGCCAGGCACGGATTTGACACTGAGCGCTGACAATCATCTGGCGAGCCCTGATGGTTTATCCTTTGATACCAATGGTTTGTTGTGGATCCAGACGGATATGAGCGGTTCGCAACAAGGCACTGGCCCATACGGCAACAACCAAATGTTGGTTGCAGATCCTAAAACCCGCAAGTTAAAACGGTTTTTAGTCGGACCGATTGATTGTGAAGTGACCGGGATCAGCTGGACGCCAGATTTGAAAACGATGTTTGTTAATATTCAGCATCCGGGTGACCGCTCTACCGTTACCAAGTTGACCAGTACCTGGCCTGCGAATGACGCGACGAGTCGTCCTCGCTCGGCGACGGTTATCGTCACCAAAAATGATGGCGGCGTGATTGGCTCCTAAGTTCTGAACCAAAGATAGTCACTTTAAATGCCAGCTGAATGCTGGCATTTTTATTTGTTGAAAACGTGAAATAAAACGGCAGATCATTGCTGGTCGGAACTGTCCCACAAGCGTATAATTTGCGCAAATTGCCGGCGCCTGAAAAATGCACAGGTGTTCACTAGTCCGGCAAATTGCCGCTTTAATATCAGATGTTGTCATTCATGAGTTTGAAAAAGTTTGCCCTCTACAAATTAGTTCTGCTGGCCCTGATCATGGTGTCGGTGGTACTGAGTTATATTCCCGATCGGCCTTATCACGTGCCGACTGAAAACACGGCGAAACAGAATTTTCATGTGATTGAATTTGACGATCATGGCGAATCGCACCTGCCGGAACAATGGCAAAGTTTACATCAACGTATTACCCAAACTTATGTCGGTCCCGCTCCAGAGTTGGTGATATTTATCCACGGCTGGCATCACAGCGCTAAACCCGATGACGACAATTTTGTCGCATTTCAGCGCTTTTATAAGCAGATGGCCGCCAATGACCCACAGCGCAACTTGTTAGGCTTGTACATTGGCTGGCGTGGCGACAAATATGATCCTTTGTTTTTGGATGGCTCCACTGACCCGAATAGTCAGATTGAGCCTTTAGATTTTCCAACCATTTATCAACGTAAAACTGTCGCAAAACGGATTGGTCAGCGCGGCATGACTCAGTTGTTAGATGAGCTGGATATTCTGGTAGAGCAACGCAAGCTACAAAGGTATGTACTCATCGGGCATAGCTTGGGCGGTGCGGTTGCATTACATGCTAGCAAAGACCGGATCAAAAAAGCCATTGATGCGCAGCAAGACAACCCAAACCTGTTTATTTTGCTCAACCCAGCGGTCAACGCCCGTGAGTATCGGCCGCTGGATAGTTTGCTTAGCATCGACCGCCAAAAACCATCGATGGTGGTGTTGCAATCCAAAGGTGATTTTGCCGTCAAAGAAGCTTTTAACTGGTTGAAGGAAGGTGAACGGGCCGTTGGTAACTCTTGGGCTATTACGCACGATATCGATAAATGTCCGCGTGGAAACTGCCAAACACCTCTGAAAATGCCAGCGGCCTTGTTAGCGCATGATCAAACACCAGGTTGCATGATGACACTTGACCGCTCAGGCTGGAAAATCCGCGCCCGTTTGCAAGCAAGACGTGCGGTGCAAAGTTGCCCTGATGCCAATATGCAGGCGGTGTGGGTATTGGCTGTTTCTGACGATATTATTAGTGGTCACAATGGCATTCTCACGCCAGACCACGGTAAGGCGTTGTCAGAGGTGATGAGTATGATTGATTTATATCGCAATCAACTCCCTGCAGACGCGGTGAAACAAGCGCAGCAGTTGCAGTTGCTGGAGCAGCAAGCTGAAGCTTCATTGCTGCAGACCGAGTCGGTCGAAATGCCGATGGCTGAAACGGCCAGTGAACTGGCCACTACGACGGAAGAGCCTTTTTAAATAAACTTCTATTCGTTTGAATATGGCTAATGCCGCAAAATCAACGTGGTGCCAAAAACGGTCAATGCTGCGCCTAACCAAGCGCCAACAGCGGGCCGGCGGCGATAGACCAGCCATAGCAGTGGCAATACCACCACCGGACTGACCGATGACAACATGGCGACGATGCCGGCATCACCTTGCTTGAGCGCCTGCAAAATGAGCGTCATCCCAATGCCCATCGATAAAAACGCATTAAAAGCCACCATCGCCAGCACTTTTCGGGTCAGGGGCAGGTAACTTCGGGCAACTTTAAAGCCTAACCATAACAGTACTAAATGGCAGCATAACGCCGTCGTCATCCGCACGGCCGAGGCGGCAATGGCATCAATATCTGTTTCCATCAAAGGTTTGAGCATCAGTGTCGAAACCGCCTGACACAATGCCGATAACAGGCCTAAGCCAATGCCAATCCCAAGTTGATGGTGACTGCTTTCCCAATGATGTTGCTCTTCAGCCCGCCGGCCAAACAGGATCGCACTCATCACGCCACTGACCAATAATCCAGAGCCGACCAACGTCCAACCCCAGATCGTTTCACCAAGAAATAAATAAGCGAGAACAGCTGAAAATAACGCATGGGTGGCGAACAAGACGCCAGCGCGACGTGGGCCTAAGCGATTCATCGATGCAAAAAGCGCGGTATCGCCAATTAAAATGCCAATCAAGCCGGACAAGGCGAGTAGCCAAAGTTTGTCGGGTGGCAGACTCTGCCAACTCCCGGCGTAAATGGCGATGGACCAGAGCAGCAAACTGGCGCAGGCCATGCGCCAGCGAGTAAATGCAAAAGCCCCTAAATGCGCGGAAGCCGGCGCAGAAATCAGACTGCCAAGCGCCCAGCAACAAGCTGCGGCGAGCGCCATCCATTCAAAACTCACAATGTTCCTTGGTCTGCCTTGACGGCGTCAAATAAGCCGGATGATAAATAGCGATCGCCACGATCGCAGATAATGGCCACGATCACCGCGCCAGGTGTTTGTTCTGCTAATTTAATCGCCGCAAACACCGCACCGCCAGAACTAACGCCGGCGCAAATACCTTCGACCCTAGCCAGTTGCCGCGTGGTGGCAACCGCATCGGCTTCACTGACGTCGATGACCTGGTCTACCCGTTCCTTTTGGTAAAAGCCGGGTAAATAAGCTTCGGGCCAACGCCGAATGCCAGGGATAGAACTGCCTTCTGCTGGTTGTAAGCCAATAATTTGAATGGCCGGGTTTTGGTTTTTTAAAAAAGCGGATACCCCCATAATGGTACCGGTCGTGCCCATGCTGGAGACGAAGTGGGTAATGAGGCCACGACTTTGTTGCCAGATTTCTGGCCCGGTGCTTGTTACATGTGCCGCCGGATTGTCAGGATTATTAAATTGATCCAGCACGATACCTTCGCCTTGCGCCTGCATTTGTAATGCGAGATCACGAGCACCTTCCATGCCTTGTGCTTTACTGACCAGAATCAGTTCAGCGCCATAAGCCTGCATTGAAGCTTTGCGTTCACTGGTGGCGTTATCCGGCATAATCAAAATCATCCGATAACCTTTAATCGCCGCTGCCATAGCTAGTGCAATTCCGGTATTGCCGCTGGTGGCTTCAATGATGGTATCGCCAGGTTGAATGTCACCACGCAATTCGGCTTGCACAATCATATTCAGCGCAGGGCGGTCTTTCACCGAGCCCGCGGGATTATTGCCTTCCAGTTTTAACAGCACGGTACTTTGGGTATGTGCAGCTAATCGTTGCAATTTCACCAGGGGTGTATTGCCAACAAAAGCTTCAATGGTTGGAAAATCAGGCCGGGGATCAGCAGCAGACATCAGTATCTCCGAAGAGGAATTTGGCTGGTCAGTGTACCGGAAGTCATTGGCAACACCAAAACTTAGTGGCAAGTGGTGTGGTTAGTGATGTTGGTATCGTTTGGTGTGGTTGTACTTGATAAGTCCGTTGAAAATAACAAAACAGCCTATTGTTTATGTTCACTTTGTAGTCATTTATACCAAGTAAGGTAAACTTCAACCAAACCAACTCGTTACACTCTCACTGAATGCATAAGGAAGTCGCATGTTTGACACTGTTTCGTCGAAGACCATCCGCTGTATCAATGCTTTATCAATTCAAGGTGCTCTATTTACGTCGCTCGTAGCTCTATCGTCCATGCAAGTCATGGCAGATGAACAGGCGCATCCGTTATTTAGTGCTTATCCGCAAGCGAAATTAGAAAAATACCAACAGTGGGATTACGCCCAGTTTGCGTTACCAAATACTGTGGTCAGTGCCGATGGTCAATTTAGTACGATCCTCGCCACTGGTGAA
>JAHJNE010000408.1 GCA_018820995.1 Gammaproteobacteria bacterium
AGGAAAAGAAAATCTGCACCAAAGCCTGTACTTTGGCGCAGTCGGTGAAACTATCGAAATAGTTAACCAGGCATTTTCATCCAGGCTGCACACCAGCCGTTCTTGTTCACCAGTTTTCCAGGGAAAATATTACAAGGACGCCATTCAGCGGCTGCATCCCCTTGGATATGAGCGCAGTTACCACACATCGCACCTTCCACTGTTGATTTATTGACATATTTCATCGCCATTGCCAATGGATCATCCAGTTTAATTTGTTCATCAGCCAAAGCGCGCAGACTGACACTGCCCATCGTGATACCGACTAAAGTACTGGCAGAAAGCTTTAAAAAATTACGACGATCAATTTGAGACATAAATTCACTCCAGATGTTTATGTTTGTTTCTTTGACTTGCAAGTTGACTGTCAATGCTGTCGCATCAAATTGATTCAAAGCGACAGCAAATCACAGTTATTATAGGTACGATTCGAAAGACACTATGGATGATTATCGACATTCAGAAAAAGAAGGTATTGATCCTGCGCATATAAGTATTCGGAAAATCACTGGCTGGTTGGAAGTTGTCGCCGGCCAGAAAATACCATCAGACTCAACAACAACAATATCGGCGTCACCACCAGCTGAATAAATGGATCAGCTTCAATTCGTAGATTCATCCACAATAACAAGCCCCACTGCAACGCCAACGCGATTAACTGGATATGAAATAGTTTCATCCTGAACTCCTTGGTTTATTTGCCTCTGCGGTTCGCAACAACTCCACTACAGCTACTTTACAGCGCAGATAAACTGACCTAAAGTGTCAGTATTGACATTTAAAAGGTGATAAGTGACATTATGATTCAAGTCAGCATCGTGCTTTACCCTGGCGTTGCCAGTGGCCAAGTCTGTGGTATCGCCGATTATTTTCGCTTTTGTAATGACTTGGCACGCTTTCAACAGCCGGACATGACTGAACCGCTGTATCAGGTGCAGTTGATGGAAATTAATAGTCAGTCGCAACTGCAGGCTGGGATGATGAATTTCCAATGCCAGCCACTGGATTTTCAACACTCTCAGCTCATTGTGATCCCAGGCAGTTATGCCCACAGCAGTACAGAACTCAAGGTGGTCATCTCGATGTTTGCTCAAGCGCGGGAACATTTCCTGAGGGCTTATCAACGAGATATTCCGATAGCCGCGAGTTGTAACGGCAGTTTTGCGTTGGCCGCAACTGGTTTGCTTGACGGTAAAACAGCTACCACCTGTTGGTTTTTAGCCGAGTTTTTCCGTTATTTCTTTCCACAAGTGCAATTGCAAGTTGACCATAAAGTTGCAGAGCACACTGGACTGTATACAGCCGGAGCGACCAATGCTTATATTCAACTTTGTTTGGCACTGACGCAGCAGCTGCAAGGAGGTCGTTTTAGTCAGCAAATGGCGAAAATTATGTTGACCGATCCACATTGCAGTTCCCAAACCCCCTATTTAACACTGTCGCAAATGACGCCGCAGCGTGATGAGAAAATTCAGCAAATTCAACAGTATTTGCAAGACCACTTGGCAGAAAACATCGAGCTGACACAGGTTGCGAATCATTTTGCGATGACTCAGCGGACACTGATCCGCCGCTTCAAGCAAAGTACCGGGGACACGCCGATGGCTTATTTACAAAAGTTGCGGATTGAAAAAGCCAAGCAACTGCTGGAGAGCAGCCAATTGCCCATTGAAGATTTATTAAATGTGGTGGGTTATGAAGATTTATCGTCGTTTCGTAAGTTGTTTCAGCAGTACACCAGTCTGACCCCCAAAGCCTACCGCGACCGGTTTTACCTGAGCTAAGTGCAAAAGCTGATTCCAAAGTTGTTCAGCCAGGGGGACTACTGCATAACGGCGGATCTGCGCGCTCCCAACACCATCAAACTACAAATTTACTTCCGATTAAATAATACATTTTTGTGCTAAGTGCCCTATCGCACCGACGGCCAAAACGAAACCCGTGATGATGCAACGTCGCTGAATATCGAAGCGCTTAGTTTTTGCCAACGCCACCCATTTTTAAAACTGCACCGAGCTCTGGCAGGGTCGTACACAACTATGTACAAATTCCACGACAAACTACTGTTACCGCATTGGGCGACCACAATCAACCATCGCTGCTGCCCAGAGCTGACGAGGGTTAACGATCACAATGCTGACATATAAGGCCGGTATCCTTAGCGGACTAAAGAATTTGCCAAGGTATCACTGCAGCTGTCGGTCGCTGCTGCAGCTCATTAAAGTAAGCTATTCTTTAACTGCCGACCGCATTGACTGAACAGCGCTGTTTTGTTTATTTACTGAACATCAACCGAGGTAGTTATGGCGTCCATCCATCCACATCAAGCAGCAACAG
>JAHJNE010000409.1 GCA_018820995.1 Gammaproteobacteria bacterium
TGTTTTTGACTTCGGTCATTAATTTAGGTCAACTGGAGCTAGATTGCCAAGCTATTCACCGCTGTGTTAGCAAAGCGAAGTTGATTTCTGAATCGCTAAATAAGGTTCTTAAAAAGCAACAAACTGATCGGATCGCCGGCAATATCGTAGGTATAAACTGCGTAACCGATCTAGGGATCTCACAGGAGTGTATTGATGACGACGAAAACGAGCAAAGATTTTGATCCACAAACACTGAAACTATTTGATCAATATGTCCATGGAGACATTAGCCGGCGCGAATTTTTAACCCGGGCGGCAAAATACACCGTCGCAGGTGTCACAGCTCTCAGTGTTCTGCAGGCATTAACCCCCAACTTTGTACAAGCGCAGCAAATTGCGGTGAATGACAGCCGGTTAAAAGCTGAATATGTGGAAATTCCATCACCAAGTGGCAATGGCAAAATCCGTGGTTATTTAGTGCAACCTGCAGCTGCCAAAGGGAAATTACCAACGGTGTTGGTGGTGCATGAAAACCGGGGCTTAAACCCGCATATTGAAGATATTACCAGACGTGTGGCGCTGGATAACTTTATCGCTTTCGCGCCAGATGCGCTGTTCACGCAAGGCGGTTATCCGGGAGATGAAGACAAAGCGCGCGAATTGTTTCGAAATTTAGATCCGCAAAAAACCGAAAACGATTTTGTCGAAGCGGCGGCGTTTTTAAAAACGCTGACCCACGGCAACGGTAAAGTAGGGGTAGTCGGCTTTTGTTACGGTGGTGGTATTGCCAATGCGCTGGCAACCCGTATGCCAGATCTCGCAGCAGCGGTGCCGTTTTATGGCCGCCAAGCCGATCTCACCAAAGTCAACGCGATTAAAGCACCACTGCTCATTCATTATGCTGGTAACGACGAGCGGGTGAATGCTGGGGCGCAAGCTTATGACGAGGCATTAAAAGCCGCTGGGGTGAAAGCACAGTCGTTTGTCTATCCAAATGTCGAGCATGGTTTTAACAACGACACCACGCCGCGTTACGATAAAGCCGCCGCCGATTTAGCCTGGCAGCGAACCATGGCATTTTTTAATCAGCACTTACGGCCTTAGTTGCTCAGAACCCCGGCGACTGTGTAAGCGTGGCCGGGTGTCTGATTGAGGCGTATTGGATAAGATAAACGGCATCATATATACCTGATCCCGGTTGTTTGTATGAACCAACTTCACCAATCCATTAAACGTAAAGCTAAAGCAAAAACAAGAGGCAGATTAAAAAGAGGTGCCGGCCAGACTTGAACAAGTTTGGCTAAAACTTATGGCAGTGCGCTAATTATTGGCAAAAAAATCATCTTGATAAGTAACAAATCTCAAATATTCAATGGCTTAATATTGGTATCGGAATTGCTTGAACACCGGACTCTTCCGTAAGCTCCGAGCTCTTTATGTATCAAATATTCATTCTTATGTCATTGTTTTGTATTTCATTGACAGCAGTGGCCGCCTCACAACGAGATCAACAATGGTTGGAGGACATCGATTTTCTCACAGAGCACGCTCCAGAGGCCCATGCTAACTTTTATAAAAATCTTGATAAACAGCAGTTTCTCGAAGCGGCAACTGCCTTAAAACAAGCAGTACCTAAACTTGCGGATCATCAGATAAAAATTGGTTTGGCTAGTTTACTGGCATTGGCAAAAGACGGGCATTCCTTTATCCGTTTTTATCATCCGTTGGTTGAAAGTGAATTTGGCCATGGAATGGCCGTGAAACCTATCCCACTGCGTTTTGCTTCATTTGAAGACGGCATTTTTGTAGTCGCGACCCATCGCGATTTTACCCAATATCTTGGGGCGAAGCTTATTGCGGTCAATCATACTGAGAGTGGTAAAGCTTTAAATATCGTCAGTGCGATGTTTCCGATCGAGAATGAAATGAATATAAAGCAGTGGGGCGTTTATGCTTTGTCGGCTCCGGAAGTACTACATGCCTTTGCATTATCAAATACAGAAAAAACAGCAAGCTACACACTACAAATGGGTACAACCAATCAAACAGTTGAATTGGCTGCAATCGACCGCTGGCCAGAAGAGCTGCGTGGTATAGTCGTTGATGAACAGTGGCAATCATTGTCTGATGACGGGCGGCCACTTTATCTGCAGCATTTAGATCAATTGGTCTGGTATGCCTATCAGCCCAAGCATCATCTGGTTTACCTCAAAATCAATAGCTTTGCCAAAGCAGAACTAGCGCATATCGAGCAACAGGTGACGGCCGCTATTGCTCTTTCCAATGAAAAAGTTGGCAGTAAATTGGTGATAGATATTCGCCATCATCCGGGAGGAGAAACGGGTATCGTCAATGGCTTAGTCAAGGCGATTGCGGCTAGTCATGCAAATCAACAAAAAAAACTATATGTAATTATTGGTGGCCGGACTTTTTCAGCCGCGCAATTGATGGCGACTGCTTTAGAGCAATATACTTACGCAATATTTGTCGGGGAACCCACCGGTATTCATATCCATTTTTATGCCAATGCCAGAAACAGTTTTGACTTACCGCATAGCGGTTTAAAAGTCTTTTTATCAACTAAATGGTGGCAAACTACCAACGCCGCTGACGATAGGCCATGGCAAGAACCTGATATATATGCACCGTTAACATACAGCGATTATCAACAGCACAAAGATCCTGCACTGGAGAAAATCCTTCAGTACCCACAAGATTGACGGATGAGCGGCAGCGAGGGGCATCCAAACTATGAGGATGTCCCAAAGGTGCTGCTTATTGGCCGATGATGAATGAGATCGATTGTCGGCGAGGATCGGCGCCAAAGCAGTGAAAGGGTTTTACACTGCGATGGCGCGATGACTTTTTTGCACAATTATGCAAAAAGCCAAAGGTCAACCAGCATCGTTAACGCTGATAAATCTGATCAAAATGACCACCTTCAGCGAAGTGTTCTTGATGTACCTTGTCCCAACCACCAAAATCATTGATGGTGACGAGTTCTAGTTGTGGAAACTTGCTGGCATATTTTGCGGCGACAGTTTTATCCCGTGGTCGGTAATAGTGTTTCGCCGCAATCTCCTGACCTTCTGCACTGTACAAATATTCTAAGTAGGCAGTCGCAGCGGCAACGGTATCTTTTTTAATAGCGTTTTTATCGACGACGGCCACCGATGGCTCGGCCAGTACTGAGATACTTGGCACCACAATTTCTACTTTGTCCGCACCGAGTTCATTCACGGCCAAAAATGCTTCATTTTCCCAACTCAGTAACACGTCGCCAATTTCACGTTGCACAAAAGTACTGGTCGAGCCGCGTGCGCCAGAATCGAGCACAGGCACGTTTCTAAACAGCTGACCTACAAATTTCTTCGCCGCATCATCGGTGCCATAGTGTTTTTTGGCATATGCCCAGGCGGCTAAATAATTCCAACGCGCACCGCCCGAGGTTTTTGGATTCGGTGTAATGACTTCGATGTCTTGTTTAATCAAATCGCCCCAGTCTTTGATATTTTTTGGATTGCCTTTACGGACCAAAAACACGATGGTGGAGGTATAAGGCGCGCTGTTTTCTGGTAAACGGCTGATCCAATTCTCCGGTAACAGCTTGCCAATTTTAGCCAAAGGATCGATGTCACCGGCGAGTGCCAGAGTGACGACATCGGCACGCAAACCATCAATCACTGAACGAGATTGGCTACCAGAGCCGCCATGTGATTGATCAATTTTTACTTTGTCGCCGGTTTTTGCCAGATAGTATTTCGTAAACGCACTGTTGTAGTCGCGATATAACTCGCGGGTTGGGTCGTAGGACACATTGAGCAACGTGACGTCTTTTGCCATTGCTGTCGAACTCAGCATCAATACTGTGGCTGACAGGAGTAAGCGTGTCACGGCACTCAAGTGTTTGCTGGTGTCGCTCATTTGAATTTTCCTTTTGTTTGTTACATGACAAGTCGCTCACGACAGACCGTTCAACGTCAACTAATTGGCCGTCTAAACATCTGTTAGCAATAATACTCAACCATTAAAGAACTAGAAAGAATTGAAATGAACTTGTATATATCAAAATGAAATATGATTGAGGGTATAAATGAGTGCGAGCTGGCAGGGGAAAAATTCCGTACCAGCTGTCAGTGCAGACTATTTTAAATGGGTGTTGACGTGAATGGTGGTTGAAGTCATTAATTTGTGGATAGGGCATTTATCGGCAATCGCCAGCAACTGCTGTTGCTCTGCTTCTGACAAGGTGCCGACTAATTTCAGGCTGACATCCAAGGCATATTGGCCCTTTGTTTCCTGACTGCTATCGCGATTAATTTCGACATCTACCCAATCCAATGGTATTTCTTTGCGTTTGGCGTACAGCATTAAGGTCATGGCTTTACAGGCAGCAAGCGAAGCATCAAACAAGTCGTGTGGATCCGGAGCGGTATCGTCACCGCCAGCTGCGCTTGCCAAATCGGCATATAAGGTATGCTGGCTGGTGTGCTGATGCACACGGATGGTTTGCCGATAGCTGCCACTATCACTTTTTTGCAAAAAAATAGTCATTGGTCACCTGTGTAGTTTTAGGATTTTTGTATTTACCAATCTTGCTCGCAGGTTAAATAGCATTAACTTTTCGGCAGCGGAATAAATTCGACTTCATCACCTACTACTTTGGGGAATTTACCATCTTGCCAGTCCTTTTTTGCCTGTTCAATCCGCTCTTTGCGGCTGGACACAAAATTCCAATCGATAAAGCGTGGCCCTATATTCGCACCTCCAATTAAGGCAATCCGGCAATGGCTGACAGCAGTAATAGTGACGCCGTGGGCGGCAGTGAGTACCACCATGTCAAATTCATTGATTTGTTGATCTTTGATTTGCAGCTGCCCTTTGGCGAGATACAAAGCTCGCTCTTCAGTGTCGGGCAGCACTAAAGTCTGGCCTTGTTGTAATTCTGCTTCGAGGTACAGCGTTTCACTGTAAGTTTTCACCGGCGAAGTGACGCCATAAGCACTGCCAATCAGCACCCGTACCGGCACGTCGTTAATCTGGGTTGCCGGGATTTCCGCTGACGGATAATGGTAAAACGCCGGGTCAATTTCTTCAAAAGCCGTTGGCAAAGCCATCCATAGTTGTAACCCATGCAGACGATGGGGCTGTTGATTGATTTCCGGTCGCTCACGTTCTGAGTGAACAATACCGCTGCCGGCAACCATCAGGTTAATGTCGCCAGGCAGAATACTTTGCAAACTACCCAGTGAATCGCGGTGTAATATTTCACCTTCAAACAAATAGGTGACTGTGGCTAAGTTAATATGTGGATGTGGCCGTACATTGATGCCGCCACCGGCGGGAAAGTCCGCCGGACCCATATGATCAAAAAACAGCCAGGGGCCTACGGTTTTGCATTGACGGTTGGGCAGGGTGCGGCGCACTGAAAACTCGCCTAAATCGGTGATACGTGGCGTGATCACCAGTTTGATGGCATCACAGCCTGCTGTGAACTCGCATTCTTGTTCCAGATTGTCGTTGCTCTGGTTTTGTTCGTTGGCGTTCATCAGGATCTCCTTTTAGCTAGGGTCTGGTTGCAGCATGTCGTTAGATGGTAGTTAATTCAAGCGTTTTTGTCCCTGATATACCAATTTGTGCAAAAAATGTAGCGGAATATTGTTGCTATAAATCAAGCAAAAATAGCACTATATTTTTAACAATCACTATAAATTTATCCGGCATCCAAAGCTGCATCGAAAAATTTGTGACTGCGTTCGAGACCGACATTCAGGGGCGGCGAGTACTCATGACAGCCACAATTGGGTATAACTGTGGTTGGGGTCATAACTTTTTTGTTGCTTGTCCAAATTAAAGCGCCGGTCCGTACGTGGATCAGTGCCGTAACCGGCCAGATACAA
>JAHJNE010000410.1 GCA_018820995.1 Gammaproteobacteria bacterium
GGTGTAGCTGCCGCCGTTTTGGCGTTGGGGGTCATCTGTACGGGAGTGGCTTATTTGCTGTACTTCAAACTAGTGCAGGAAGTGGGGGCGACTTCTACGTTAACGGTGACATTTTTGATCCCGGTGTTTGGTGTGCTCTGGGGAGCCTTATTTCTCGGTGAACAAGTTGGATGGCATACGCTGCTGGGGTCGTTAACAGTTTTAACCGGGACAGCCCTTGTAACGGGTTTTAGTCCACGCAAATTATGGCAGCAACAACAGAGCCAGCCTTAGGGCAAGGCGCTTGGTTCATCAGTATTCAGAATCGGTTCAGACTACGGCGCGTATAACAAAAGCATTACTGGCATTTTTGGACCAGTTCCATCTTCAACACATGTATGATGACTGCCCTGGCAGTGAGGAGAGTTCTCCATGAACGGTGTCGGTTTTTCTTTATCTATCGTCAGTCTCAGTTTAGCGCTGGTATTTAGCGCTCCTGCTGCAGTTGCACAAACTGCTAATGAAACCTCTACACCTATCCAGGCTGCCTCTGCAACGGTTGCGTTCAGCCAGGCTGAACTTGATCAAATGCTGGCGCCAATTGCCCTTTATCCCGATACTGTGTTGTCGCATGTGTTAATTGCGGCAACGTATCCGCTCGAAATTGTCAAAGCGACACGCTGGTTAAGTACCCAGTCGGCGATGACTTCAGAACAGGCGCTCAAAGCTGCGGAAAATGAACCTTGGGATCCAAGCGTGCGTGCACTGGTAGCATTTCCACCGTTGTTAACCAAAATGAACAACGAACTGGAATGGACGCAAAAACTCGGTGATGCCTTTTTGATGCAGGAAGAACAGTTGATGGCGACAGTGCAAGCATTGCGCGAACGTGCTTATGCTGCTGGTAATCTGCAAGACCAGGAGCACATTGTTGTGCAGCGCCAGGAAAAAGTCATTGTCATTGAACCGCGGCAGCCAGAAGTTGTATATGTTCCTGTTTATGATACGCGAGTGGTGTACGGCGACTGGATGTGGCGCGAATATCCACCGATCCACTGGCCATACCCGAATTATTATTCCGGTGGTTCATACGTGTATTGGGGGCTTGGAGCGCGGGTGTCGTCAGCGTTCTATTTTTCTACTTTTTACTGGCCACAACGTCAGATTGTGGTGATCAATCCGCAGCATCGTCCAAATTATTATTATCGGCCACGTGACATAGTCCGTCATGAGGAAAGACGTCACTGGCGGCATGATCCAAAACACCGTTTAGGTGTGGTTTACCATCAGGGTTATCAGCCAACCCGCGAAATGCAGGGCCAGCGTTATCAACAAGCGGATGTAGGTGAAAAGCGTCGGTGGGCTGCAGACCAGCGTCAGCGTAACAATATCAGCATGCCAGAAGATCGTCGGATCAGAGAGCAATATCCGATACAACAACGTTCAACGACGTTGACTAAAGAACGCGCCGGTACTGATATTGATCGCGAAAGGTTGCAGCAACATCGCGCAAATGAAAATCCTCGGCGCGAACAACGTTCAATAGATCGTGATTCGAAAAAAGGGGATTTGCCAAACCGCCCAGCGACAGAGAGACAAATGACTGTCGATTCGGGTTCTTATCGTGGCAAAAGTCGCGAGATGAAAGAACGGGTTGATCTGCCGACGCCAACAGGCTCTGATCAACTACGGCAGGAAAGGCCGGTATATAACACGCCACGTCAGATTGAACGTGCGGAACGTCGGGACTCGAACATTGCCCGTTCTGTCGAGCAGCAGCGTCCGGTGTACGAGACAACAAAGCCTATTGATCGTCAATATCCGCGAGAACGTCAAGAACGCCAAGAGCGTCCGGTTTATGCAGTGCCGAAGCCGATAGAGCGCCAAGAACGGCAAGAGCGGCCAGTGTATGAAACGCCAAGGCGGATCGAGCGCCAGGAACGGCAAGAGCGGCCGGTCTACGAAACGCCTAGACCAATAGAACGCCAGCAACCTAGTTATCAGGCGCCAAGGCAGATGGAACGAGCATCGCGCCCGCAAGAAAGTTCGCGCCCGGAACGACAAAGGACGGTTGAACGTCGCGGCTCGATTGAATAAACCGGTTAATTGACGAATGACGAATTAAAAAACCACTGCTTCTGGTAGTGGTTTTTTGCATTTAAAGCCGTATATTCTGATGTCCTCTTTATCCATGCTTGGAGTTTCCATGAAATTATTCGGATCATTTTCATCGCCTTTTGTTCGCCGTTTAAGACTGTTACTGGTTGATCAGCCTTACGAATTTGTCAGTTTGAATATCTTCGAAGCCGCCGGTCGTGAAACGCTGGTGCAATATAATCCGACCCGAAAAGTACCGATGCTGGAAGATGGAGAATTGATTATTTTTGATTCCGGGGTGATTTTTCGCTATTTATGTCAAAAGCTACAATTGCCCGTACTGACTTGGCCGCAGGAAAATCAACTGACGTTGATCAATGCAGTGAATGATTCTCTGGTGGAGATTTTGCTGTGTCAGCGCAGTGGTTTTGACACCAGCAGCGACAAGTTGTTTTTTAATCTGCAGCATGAGCGGGTAGAAGGCACGTTACAAGTGTTAGAGCAGGCTGTGGTCGATGGGCAGTTCGCGACATGGGATTATCTGGCGATAAGCCTCTATTGTTTGATCGATTGGGCTGAATTTCGACAGTTGGCTGATTTAAGTGGCTATCCGGCACTGCAGTCATTTATGCAAACTTCGAAAAATCGGCCAGGCGTCGCACAGACCGATCCGAAGTTAGTTGCTTAGGCGTAACTGTCGCCAAGGCGTTGATTTATTTATTAATCAACGCCTTGAACGAGCGCATGTAAAAGCGAATTTAGTTAATCCAGACCAATAAAGCCACCGGTTTGATGCGCCCATAACTGGGCATAAATACCGCCGGCGGCGATCAATTGCTGATGGGTACCTTCTTCCACGATACGGCCTTGATCCAGCACAATCAAACGGTCCATCGCGGCAATGGTCGATAGCCGATGGGCGATTGCGATGACGGTTTTACCTGCCATGAGGGTGTTCAAGCTTTGTTGAATTGCAGCCTCGACTTCAGAATCAAGGGCGGAGGTGGCTTCATCCAGAATGAGGATCGGCGCGTTTTTCAACAACACCCGCGCAATCGCGATGCGTTGGCGCTGACCACCCGACAGCTTCACCCCACGTTCACCAACCTGCGCATCCAAGCCCTGGTTGCCTTTTGGATCGGTTAATTCAGCAATAAATACATCTGCTTCGGCCGCCTGAATCGCCGCTAATAATTCCGCTTCGCTGGCGTCGGGCTTGCCGTACAACACGTTTTCCCGCACCGAACGATGGAGCAACGAAGTATCCTGCGTCACCATAGCAATTTGCGCGCGCAACGACTCTTGTTGCACCTGGCAGATATCCTGACCATCAATCAGAATTTTGCCTTGTTCCAAATCGTAAAACCGCAGCAGTAAATTAACCAAGGTTGACTTACCGGCACCAGAGCGGCCGACCAGACCCACTTTTTCGCCTGGTTTGATTGAAAGCTGCAGTCCATCTAAGACCGAAGTTTTGTGCGTATTGCCGGTCACTTTGCCATAGTTAAAGGTTAAATCTGAAAATACAATACTGCCGCCTTCAACCTGAAGTGGCTGCGCATTTGGACTGTCCTGCACCAACTGGGGTTGTGCCAGGGTGCTCATGCCATCAACCACAGTGCCGATATTTTCAAACAAACTGCTGACTTCCCACATGATCCACTGCGACATGCCGTTTAACCGCAGCGCCAGGCTAACCGCAATCGCGATTGAACCAATGGTGACGGCTTGTTCCGTCCATAACCAAATCGACATGCCACCAATTGCGAACACCAACAAGTAATTCAGCGTTTGAACTGAGAAGGTTAGCCAAGTGACTAACCGCATTTGTTGATACACCGGTTGTAAAAAGTGCGACATACTGTCTTTGGCGTATTCCGCCTCGCGACTGGTGTGTGAGAATAATTTAATCGTATTGATGTTGGTGTAGCTGTCGACAATACGACCGGTCATTTCTGAGCGGGCATCGGCCTGCCGGGTGGCAACCGCTTTGAGTCTTGGCACAAAATAAAACTGAATGGCAATGTAAATGGCGAGCCAGACTAATAACGGCGTCACCAGTAATAAATCAGCATCGGCAATCAAATACAGCATGGTGCTGAAGTACACCAGCACATAGACCATGACATCGAGTAATTTGGTGGCCGTTTCACGTACCGCCAACGATGTTTGCATGACTTTCGTCGCAATGCGGCCGGCAAAATCGTTTTGATAAAA
>JAHJNE010000411.1 GCA_018820995.1 Gammaproteobacteria bacterium
GATTTCTCAGGCTGGCTATTGGCGCAACCTCAAGGAGCCATCTGAAATGAACTCTGAGTACTCTTCATACTCTTCATATTCTTCAGCGCCGCAGCTTAGCGAAGCATTAGAACTTGCAGTACAAAGTCAGCTAGCGTCATTGCCTCTGAGCACTCTGGCAGTGGAGCAACAACACCAGATAAAACAACTAGTTGCTTGTAGTAGTTTTGCAGGCCGGGTGTTATTGCAACAACCAGAGTTAATTACGGCGTTACTGCAAGCTGCAGCGCCTGAAGTATTGCAGCTTGATCCACAGGCCACGGAAGCTCAGGTAATGAGTCTATTACGACGGCATCGTAACGCCAGTCTGGTGCATATTTTAGCGGCGGATATCTGGGCACAACAATCGGTTGCCCAGTCGCTAAAACGAGTCTCAATGCTGGCGGATCAACTGATCAATGCCGCTTATCACTGGGCCTATGCCGAGTTGGCTAAACAATGGGGGCAGCCACTGAATGAGCATGGGCAGCCGATGCCGTTATTGATCTTGGGGATGGGGAAACTGGGCGGTGGCGAGCTGAATTTCTCTTCCGACATTGATTTGATTTTGGTTTATCCACAAAACGGTGAGACCAGTGGCGGCCGGCGTAGCTGTGAAAATCAGCAGTTTTATACCAAATTGGGGCAAAAGCTGATTGCATTGTTACATCAGGTCACCGCCGATGGTTTTGTCTATCGGGTGGATATGCGGCTTCGACCTTTTGGTGATAGTGGTCCGCTGGTGCTGAGTTTTGCGGCATTTGAAGACTATTATCAGGCGCAGGGGCGGGATTGGGAACGTTACGCCATGCTCAAAGCGCGGATTTTAAATCCGGTTGTGCCTTATGCGCAGGAACTGATTTCGATGTTAAAGCCTTTTGTTTACCGGCGTTACATTGACTTTTCAGCCATTGAATCGCTACGCCGGATGAAGCAATTAATTGAACAAGAAAACCGCCGTCGTCATCGGGTCGACAATATTAAGCTCGGTGCCGGGGGGATTCGTGAAGTCGAGTTTATTGTCCAAACGCTGCAACTGATCCGCGGTGGCCGGATACATCAGTTGCAACAACCCTCAATCTTTCCGGCACTGCAAGCACTGGCTGACAATGAAGTTCTAACGCAGGTGCAAGCCGATACCTTACAACAGGATTACCTGATTTTGCGTCAGGTAGAGCAGCTGCTGCAGGGCATGGATGACCAACAAACACAAACTTTACCGACCGACAGCTTGTCGCAGGAACGGCTAGTGCTGGCGTGCGCTGCAAGGAGCTGGGATGAGTTAACCCAGCGTATCAATCAGGCAATGGCGCGGGTTCATCAGCAGTTTAAGCAGGTGATCGCGCAAGAGGATACGGCGGAACCCGAACAAGTATTGCTCGGACGCATGTTGTGGGACAGCGATTTACCTGCGGCTGAATTGGCGGATGAAATCAGCTGGCTGACCGCCGAAGAAGCTGTGCAACTGGTCGATGCGTTGGCGCAGTTTAAACAGGATTGTCAAAAACGTAGTGTCGGCCCGCGTGGCCGCGATTTACTGGCGAAATTGATCCCACAACTGTTGCACGGCATTGAACTGGAAACAGCCGGTGCCGCGGTGCTGGAACGTGTGCTGGTGGTATTTCGGAAGATAGTTAGCCGCACGGCTTATTTAGAATTGTTATTTGAGAACCCAAAAGCTTTGCAGCAATTGGTCAAACTCTGTGGTTGTAGTGGTTGGTTGTCGACGCATTTAGCGCGTTTTCCAATGCTGCTGGATGAGTTGATTGATCCGGAAATGTTATATCAGGTATCAACGGTCGCCGATTATCGTGATCGACTGCGGTTGCAAATGTTACGGGTGCCGGAAGATGATTTAGAGCTGGTGATGGAAGCTTTGCGCCAATATAAACAAGCGCAACAATTGCGCATTGCTGCCGCTGACATCACCGGCATATTGCCGCTGATGAAAGTCAGTGATCACTTAACCTGGCTGGCTGAAGCGGTGATGGAAAAAGTAGTCGATTTGGCCTGGCAGCAAATGGTTGAAAAATATGGCTATCCGGCCGGACTGGCGGCCGGTTCACCGAAAAATTTCGCCGTGGTGGCTTATGGCAAATTAGGCGGACTCGAACTTGGTTATGGCTCGGATTTGGATTTAGTGTTTTTACATCAATGTGACACGATGTCAGACACCAGTGGTGAACGCGCCATTGATTCCAAACAATTTTATTTAAAAGTGGTACAGAGAATTTTGCACCTGTGCACCACCCGCACTGCCAGTGGCGTGTTGTTTGATATCGACACCCGGTTGCGGCCGTCCGGCAATGCCGGGTTATTAACGGTGCATATTGAAACTTATCGGGACTACTTGCTGCAGGATGCCTGGACCTGGGAGCATCAGGCGTTGGTGCGAACTCGCGTTATTTATGGCGATGCCGCCATTGCACAACGTTTTGCCGAGGTTCGCGCTGAAGTGTTAGCCAAACCTCGTGATCTGGCTCAACTTCAAACTGATGTGCTGGATATGCGGCAAAAATTGCGTGAGCATCATGGCTTGCACAACACTGAAGTCAAACATGCCACGGGTGGCGTTGTTGATTTGGAGTTTATCAGTCAGTATTTGGTGTTGGCGTATGCCTCGAAATTCCCTGCTTTGTATCAATATAGCGACAATATCCGTATTCTGGATGCGGCCGTAGTAGCGGGTTTGATGCCGGTGGCAGAAGCGGAATTATTACAAAAAGCCTATCAGGATTTACGTGGTATTAGTCACCGACTGACGCTGGAGCCGGCTGATACCCGTCAATTGCCGGATGTCAGCGCAGCGATGCAAACGGTGCAGGCTAGTTGGGCGAAGGTGCTGGCAGGCGGGCAGGTTCTTCCGCATTAAGCTGGGTACAGTTGGTATCGAGAAACGGGTTGTTTTTGTCGGTGATAACAGCAGCCCGCTCTTTGGGACATAAAAACACCAGTACCGGCGTTTGAAAGTCTGGCGCAATGGCGGTAGCGATGTCGCGCAGTGCATTCAGGTAATTGCCTTCGGTGTGAAAGTAATGCTTCACCACATAATCACGCGGTAAAGTCCAAATCAGCTCGATGCTCTCTGCATCAGCAAAATCAGTCATTTCGTCGCGGATTTTGCTGCCGGCAGAAAATTTTCTCTTTACCGAATTTCCGGTCCATTTGTCGGCCAAAGGCGGCACGGTATTGGTGCGGGCGCTCAGGGTTTCTGTCAGTTGATCGCTGGTGTCAGGTAACTTGATAATAAATTCTTTTGAAAGGTCTTTGGTTGCATCCAGCGAATAACGGATTTGTTCATAGAAGTTAGTAAAATTTTGTGCGGCGTTGCGGGAGATCACGGTAGTGGTTTCGCTACTGCTTTTAAACAGATCGGGATTAAATAACACAACCAAAGCGACAATCAACAAAATGACAGCTGCTGTTAAGTGTTTGACCCAAAACCACATAATAGAGATCCTTTTTAAAAGTGAGTGGTCATACTAGACAAAGAATCAGGCACTGCCAACTGCTATTTGCGTTGCACCGCGCACAGAACAACAAATGCCTGATCTTGTTAATAATAGCTTGGATCTGTGTCAGAGGGACGAGTTTTGAAACGGCGGTGTAACCACATGTATTGGCCTGGGGCCTGTAACACAGCCTGTTCAACACATTGATTCACCAAAGTTATATCAGCGACATCGTTCCCGCTCGGAAAATCCTGCAATGCCGGCAATGCTTGTACCCGATAACCTTTGTTGCCTGGTAAACTTTGGGTATAGACCTGCACCACGCTGCAATTTGCGGCTTTGGCAAATAATGTGGTTCCGGTCGTTGAAGCGGCATCAGGGACTGCAAAAAATGGCACAAACACCGCACGTTTGCGGCCGTAATCCTGATCGGGCAGATAAAAACAAATTTCCCCCTTGTTTAAAGCTTCGATCAAGCCTTTGACATCGCGTTTGCCAATCATATATTTATTGCTGCGAATGCGACCGCGGTACATGAAAAACTCCATCAGCGCATTGTTATGCGGGCGGTAAAAACCAACGCTAGGGTGCGTCAGGCCAATCACTCGTCCTGCAGCTTCCAAATGCAGCATATGCGAAGCAAGCAATAACACGCCTTTACCTTTGGCGAGTTCCGCCTGAATGTGCTCGTAGCCATCAAAATGGGCCAGTTTTTTAAAGCGCCAATCCGGCCACCACCAGGCAATAATCGTTTCAATCAGTGCACAACCGGTTTGTTTGGCATTTTCTAATAACAGTGCGTCGCGCTCGGCAGCTGTTTTTTCCGGAAAACAAAGTTCCAGATTGCGATTGGCAATTTTGCGTCTTGATTTTAATAACTTAAAGGTAAGTAACCCGAGGCCACGGCCAAGTTTTATCAGCCACGAATAGGGCAGCCAACTCAGCACATAGGCCACAGCCAATGCCAGCCATAACAACCAATAACGCGGATGTAATAAAGATAATTGAAAAGGAGGAGACTGGATCAAGGTGGGTCCTCAAACTGGAAAAACGGCATTGTAACCGAATTTCTGGTTGAAAACAGATCAGAGCTTTTAGTGGGATGAACCCAAGAATAAGCCCTCGGTTATTTTAACAACAACAGAGGGCTTTGATAGAGGGTTATGCGCCTAGTGAACGGTTAACAATATCCAGATCGGCTTCCGTTAAAGTACCGGCCGCCTGTTTCAGCGATAACACCGCAAGGATGTAATCATAACGGGCTTTGGTCAGGTTGCGGCGAGCGTCAAACAGGTTGCGGGTACTGATCAGCACGTCGACAATAGTCCGTGTACCGACTTCAAAACCAGCTTCAGTGGCTTTTAAAGCGCTTTCCGCTGAAATAACTGCTTGCTCTAACGCTTTGATACCAGCAATAGCTGCACCAACGTTGTTATAAAAACTACGCGTTTGACGTAATACGCTGCGATGACCCAGTTCTAGATCTTCGCTGGTTGCAACGTAATTCGCCCGACGAACTTCCTGATTGGCTGATGTTGCGCCACCAGAGTAAATCGGCACACGGAGCGTTACGCCAACTGAATCGCTGTCACTTTGAAAGCTATCGCGACTGTCCGCTAAGGTTTTTGATGCGTCTAATGAAACGGTTGGATAATGACCCGCATCTGCGACATCAATATCATTTTGCGCGATTTCCAGAGCCAGCTTGCGAACTTTTAAATCCAGGTTGTTTTCTTCCGCCAAAGCAACCCAGTCAGTGACTGCTGCTGGTTGCGGTGCTACCGGGCTAAAGTTCGCGGTATTTAACGGTGCCAGCTTTGAATGATATTCACCGGTAATTTCTTGCAATGCTTCTTTGGCATTTTCCAGGGCATTGATGGCAGAGATTTCACGGGCAACAACGCTGTCGTACTGTGCTTGTGCTTCATGCACGTCGGTAATGGCAGTTAAACCAACCGCAAAGCGTTGTTTGGTTTGCTCCAGCTGACGTTCAACGGCACGTTTTTCGGCTACCACAAAAGTTAAATCGTCGTCGGCGCTCAGAACATTAAAATAGGCGGTAGAAACCCGCACAATCAGTGCCTGTAATGTCGCGTTATAGCTGGTCTGGCTTTGTAATGCTTGTTTTTCAGCTGTCGATAAGTTTGACCAGTCAGCCCAGTTAAAAATGGTCTGTTGTAGACTAATGCGATTACTGTAACCTGTTGATACAGGGGAGGTTGTGCCGGCAACTTTTTTACGGTCTTTACCGATCGAAGAGGTGAAACTAATGTCTGGTAAAAAATTTGCTTTGCTGATATCAATCGCAGCTTTGGCAGCATTACTTTGTGCCGCAGCACGCAAAACCAGTGGGTCTTTTTTTAATGCAAGTTGATAAACGTTTTGTAAATTTTCTGCACTGGCTTGCAGACTTAACAGGCCAATGCCCGCGCAGACCAGTGAATGTAATAAGGTTTTCTTCATAACCCAATCCTATGGAATAACAAAAGTGAACGAATAATATCGTGTTAGCGTACACTAAGTCACAACTAATGCGTAAAAGTTGTACTGCCAAGTGTAACAGAATGTGAGTTTTTCCCGTCGTCATTGACGCTGCAATTTTGTGACCTTCGCTCATTTATCCTAAACAAACAGCTTAATAATGCTGTTGGGAATCCATTCACGGGTTGTCAGCATGCAACTGCAATCATTTTGGGGATATTATGTCTGAAATCAAGGGATTTAATTATCCCACTTTCAATCAGGATGATGTTGAAATCCTCGATAAACGCACCGTTTTTCAGGGTTTTTTCAGAATTAATCAATACCAAATGCGTCATCGGCTGTTTGCTGGTGGCTGGAGCGAGGTGGTGACGCGCGAGATGTTTGAACGCGGTCATGCTGTGGTCGTGTTACCTTATGATGTGAACTTGGACCAATTGGTGTTGGTCGAACAAATCCGCCTTGGTGCAAAAGTTGGTGCAGAAGATCATCTCCATAGTCCCTGGTTACTTGAAGCGGTTGCAGGTATGTTCGGCCCGGATGAAGATTGCGAACAGGTCGCCAGAAGAGAAGCAGAGGAAGAAGCAGGCTTAACATTGGGCCGGTTACAACCCATGCTTAGTTATTTGTCTAGCCCTGGTGGCACCACCGAACGCATTCATTTATTTTTAGGTGAATTAGTCGCGCCAGTGCAAACCGGGATTTTTGGATTACCGGAAGAACATGAAGATATTCGTGTTCATTTGCTTAGTCGCAGCGATGCGATGCAATTACTGGCCGATGGCAAAATTGACAATGCGGCAACGGTGATTGCACTACAATGGTTGGCATTACATCACGCAAAAATTTGTGCGGCCTGGGAGTAGCTATCAGCCATGACGTTGTTGGCCAAAAAACGCAGTTACAAGCCATATGTGCCGGACTTCCTCACCTTATGTGAACGGAACTACGCACAACTGCGGTACTTTTTACCTGGGTCAGTATCTGCACCAAATGCCGATGCACACGCCAACCGTGGCGATGCCGGCGACAGTAAAGTGATTCAAATCAATGAATATGAAGGCTATCGCATTAAGTTGCTCGAGCTTTGTAAATTCACCACTACCATTAAAATTGAACATGTCAGTGAAAGTGCTTTAGGTTGGTTGCGGCCACAGTTTGAAGTGCGGCTTTATCATGACGCCCGTTTGGCTGAAGTTATTTCTTGTCAACAGGTGCGGCGTTTTAAGGCAGTCTACGATTATCCTAATCTTGAAATGATGCAACCAGATGAAAAACGTCAGATCAATTTATTGCTGCGCGACTGGTTATTACTTTGTCAGCGGCAGGGATACCATAGCGTGGAGAGTCTAAGTTAGTGTCTGTCTGCTATCAGTTTGCTGAAAAACCACATTACCGTTTGTTACAACTCACTGACTGTCATCTACTGGCAGATGCCGATGGCGACTATCAGCAGATCAAACCTTATCTGCATTTAAAGGCTTTGCTCAGCACATTTAAAATACAAGCCTTTGATGCATTGATCCTGACCGGTGATTTAACTCAGGATCACAGTTTAGCTTCCTATCAATTGTTGGCTGCACTACTACATGACTGGCCATCGCCGGTGTTTTATCTGCCCGGAAATCACGATGACCCAAGTTTGATGGCACAAGCCTTCGGGCAACCGCCGTTTGTCGCAGCCACCACATTGCAAGCACACAGCTGGTGTTGGCTACTGCTGAATACCAAAGGGCCAACACCGGCCGGAGAGTTTTGTCATGCCCGGCTGTTAGAGTTAGCAACAACACTGTCGAATACATCAACGCCGCTGTGGCTGTTTTGTCACCATCATCCACTACCGATTGGCGCCGCAATTGACTTGCATGGCTTGGAGCAACCGCAGCCGCTAATGGATTTGCTGAGTAAGAATGCACAAGTGAAAGGTCTGGCCCATGGCCATTGTCATTATGCCTATCAGATGCAACATCCGGCAGGCTTTGCAATCGTTGGTTGTCCTGCGACTTCAGTGCAGTTTACACTAAGTGCCGACTGGCAAACGGTTGATCAGGGGCCACAAGGCTGTATCTGGAATTTTGCTGCCGATGGCAGTGTGCAATGGGAGTTTATTAGGCTTTGACTGCAAAATTAGTGTTGTATCTGCATGGCTTTGCCAGCTCGTCACAATCCGAAAAAGCGTTAATCACGGCGGATTATTTTCAGCAACACTTGCCGCAACATCAGTTACTGTTGCCTGATTTACCCTATACGCCGCACGAAGCTGTGCTGAAAATTGACCAAGTGCTGCAAGGCCGAACACCGGATGCGGTGATTGGCAGTTCATTAGGTGGTTTTTTAGCGACCCGTATTGCACAGCAATATCGATGCCGGGCGGTGCTGATCAACCCGGCAGTGCAGCCCCATTTATTATTGAAAAATCATCTCGGGCGCTATTTTCATCCGGTGTTACAACAACACTATGAGGTGCGGGCTGAACATTTGCCGGTGTTGGCGGCATTGGTTCCAGCAAAACCAACCGCAGAGTCAGCCATCCAAGTGCTGCTGCAAACCGGTGATGAAGTACTGGATTACCGTGAAGCGCTCGATTTTTATCAAGATTGTCAGCTAGATGTACAAGAAGGCGGCGATCACAGCTATCAGGGGTATGCCAATCGGCTACCGGATATTGTCAAATTCTGTCAATTAGCGTAAAACACTGGTGATCAATACAGTGACTTTTAATCCAGTGACTTTGCTTCATTTCGGCCAACGTCGAAATGGATTGGCCATAGCTCCCAGAGTAAAACCATGACTGAACAACTTTATAATGCCGATTCGATTGAGGTCCTGACTGGTCTTGAGCCCGTGCAGCGCCGCCCCGGAATGTATACCGATACCACCCGCCCCAACCACATGGGACAGGAAGTCATCGATAACAGCGTCGATGAAGCTTTGGCCGGTCATGCTGATCAAATTCAGGTCATCTTGCACCCTGATCAATCGCTGGAAGTGATTGATAACGGTCGTGGGATGCCGGTCGATATCCACCCGGAAGAAGGGGTCAGCGGCGTTGAACTGATTTTGTGCCGACTGCATGCCGGTGGCAAATTCTCGAATAAAAACTACCAGTTCTCCGGCGGTTTGCATGGTGTTGGTATTTCGGTGGTGAACGCCTTATCAACGCGGGTTGATGTAGCGATACGCCGTGACGGCAATGTTTATGAAATGGCCTTTGAACATGGCTTTAAAGTTTCAGAACTGACCATCACCGGAACCGTGGGCAAACGCAATACCGGCACCCGGGTGCGATTCTGGCCCGATCCAAAATATTTTGATTCGAATAAATTTTCGGTAAGCCGTTTATTACACGTGCTCAAAGCCAAAGCAGTGCTTTGCCCCGGCCTCACGGTCAAGTTCGAAGATAAAGTCAACGATCAAACTTACAGCTGGTGTTATATCGCCGGTATTCGCGATTATTTAATTGATGCCGTCAAAGAGATGGTGGCACTGCCTGATACGCCTTTTACCGGCAGTTTTTCTGCCAGCCATGAAGCGGTGGAGTGGGCAGTGTTATGGCTGCCGGAAGGTGGTGAGCTGGTGACTGAAAGTTACGTCAACCTGATCCCAACGGCACAAGGCGGTACCCATACCAATGGTTTACGCCAAGGTCTACTTGAGGCACTGCGAGAGTTTTGTGAGTTTCGGAATTTATTGCCGCGCGGCATTAAATTAACTCCGGAAGATGTTTGGGATCGCTGTAGCTATATTTTGTCGCTAAAAATGCAGGAACCTCAGTTTGCTGGCCAGACTAAAGAGCGTTTATCCAGCCGTCAGGCCGCTTCTTTTGTCACTGGCGTGGTGAAAGATAGTTTTAGTTTATGGTTAAACGAGCACACTGAAATTGCCGAAATGCTGGCGGATTTCTGTATCAGCAATGCGCAAAAACGCTTAAAAGCGGCAAAGAAAATTGTCCGGAAAAAAGTCACGGCAGGCCCGGCGTTGCCCGGTAAACTGGCCGATTGCAGCGCACAAGATGTAAGCCGTACTGAATTGTTTTTAGTCGAAGGTGATTCGGCCGGCGGTTCCGCCAAACAGGCCCGGGATCGGGAATTTCAGGCAGTGATGCCGCTGCGGGGGAAAATTCTGAATACCTGGGAAGTTGATTCCGAGCAAATTCTGGGCTCGCAGGAAGTTCATGATATTTCGGTGGCGATTGGTATGGATCCAAACTCGCTCGATTTATCTCAATTGCGTTATGGCAAAATTTGTATTTTGGCTGATGCCGATTCTGACGGCTTGCACATCGCAACCTTGTTGTGTGCATTGTTTGTGCAGCATTTCCGTAGTCTGGTTGATGCAGGCCATGTGTATGTTGCAATGCCGCCGCTGTACCGGATCGATATCGGTAAAGAAGTGTATTACGCGCTGGATGAAGAAGAGAAAAATGGTGTGCTTGATCGGCTTGAAGCTGAGAAAAAACGCGGCAAAATTAATGTGCAGCGTTTTAAAGGTCTGGGTGAAATGAATCCGCTGCAATTACGCGAAACCACCATGGATCCGAACACCCGCCGTTTGGTGCAGCTGACTATTGATGACGTGCAGCAAACTATGGAAATGATGGATATGCTACTCGCGAAAAAGCGCGCCAATGATCGGCGTGACTGGCTCGAAATGAAAGGCGATCGGGCGATAATTGCTTAAGTGAGGCTTGGTAAATACAAGCGCAGCATCGGATTGCCGCGCCTTACCAAAATGCTTTAAAACTGAACGGTGTTCTGGCAGTTAGTTCTGGGTATACTGCAGTTACACTGATTAATTACGCAACCAGGATGCATTATTATTCTTATGAAAAGCAAAATGTTGTGGAAGAGTATGCTGCTATGCAGCCTGTTATGGCTAAGTCAGGCGTGGGCTGCGGCTGATGTTGTGTTGCCTGACTGGTTAGAGCAAGTGCAGCAGAATAAATATAAAAAACCAGAAGCCATGCTGCAATTGGCGAAACAGTATGAAGCTGAGTTTGGGCGTTGGCCAGAGCAAGTTCAGGCGGTATGGCTGAGCGAAGTTGCAATGATGTATGAAGTGCTGGGACGTTATCGCGAACAGATGGCGGTCGCTGAGCGTGGTTTAGCGTTAACTGCGGATCAAAAAAACGACACCAGAGTTGAATTGTTATACAGCATGGGTTTTGCGCTTGAAACTCAGCGTGAATATGCCATTGCGAATGACTATTACAAAAAAGGCATGGCCCTGGCGGAGACGCTGCAGAACGAAAAACTAATTATTCAAGGGCTGACAAACCTTTCTGCCATGTTGGCGGAAGACAATGAAGATCCCAAAGCACTGGAAATGTTAAAGCAGGCTTATGATCGGGCTGTAAAACTAAACGACACCGAAATGCTGGCGTCGGTGCAGGCTGAATTGGGTCTGATGTATACCATGTTGGGTGTTGATGACGAAGCCCGACAGTTTCTGGAAGAGTCTTTTAAATTGTTTGATCAGTTGGGTTGGACCAAAAGCAAAATGATGGTCTGGTACAACTTGGCGTCGACTTATGGCTTTTTAGATAAACAAGAACAAGCGTTGGCTATTTTTGATCAGATGCTCAAAGTAAGTCTGGAACAAGAAGATCCGGTAAGCTTATATTTCGCCTACATGGGGTTGGCCAATACTAATCGGCGTTTGAAAAAGCTTGATTCGGCAATTGCTTACATTGAAAAAGCTGAAACTTATCTGCCCTTTTTACAGTCGACTTTTCAAATCAGTGAGCATCATTTTATTAAGGCCAAAATTTATCGGAGTTTAGGTCAAATTAATCTGGCGATGCAGCAAGTTGATTTAGCCGCACAGCAACTGGATGAAAGTAAAAACGCCTCTGACCGTTTTTATGCCCTGCATTTTGATGATTTAAGGGCCCGATTGTACGCAGATGCCGGCAATTATGAAAAAGCCTATCGAACCTTAGATAAATTTTTTGAAGCTTATATTGATTTACAAGACAACAAACGTGACATGGATGTACAGAAACTACGGTTAAGTTTTGATGCGGAACGACAGGAAGCACGCAATCAGTTGTTGCAAAAAGACAATGAATTACAAGCGTTAAAATTGCAGGAAATTGAACGCAATCGACAGATCCAGTGGTTATGGATTGGTATTTTTGCCTGTACTAGCTTGGTGTTATTCATTTTATTATTGTGGCAATGGAGCCGTCGACGGAGGCACTTGTCAAAGGCCTTGCCTGTGACACCCTGAATTCGCAGCTACCGTAGGCAATACATGCGGCTGATATCAACGGCCACTAGCCTTCACAGTGAGTCGACCTTTGTTTTAAGTAGGACCTTAGATGACTGAAATCCTGTTAACTCCGGACGGGCAAGAGCAAATGCCGTTACGGCGTTTTACCGAAGAAGCGTATCTGAACTATTCGATGTACGTCATTATGGATCGGGCCTTGCCACATATTGGTGACGGGCTCAAACCGGTACAACGGCGTATTATCTATGC
>JAHJNE010000412.1 GCA_018820995.1 Gammaproteobacteria bacterium
CGTCGGTAAGCTTGTCATGCAAGCCGCCAGCAAAAACCTGACACCTGTCACCTTGGAACTCGGTGGCAAGTCACCTCTTATTATTGGCCCTGATATTGACGTGAAAACCATTGCGGATCGGATTGTCTTTGGCAAAACGACCAACGCAGGTCAAACCTGTGTGGCGCCAGACTATCTGCTGGTGCCACGTCAACAATTGGCTGCGACGATAGACGCTTTAAAACTGCAGTACCAAACCTTTTATCCGGCAGATGCCAGCAGCGATCAATACACCAGCGTGATTAACCAGCGTCATTTTTCCAGATTGGCAGGTTATCTAACTCAAGCCAGTGAACAAGGCGCCAGCATCATTAGTTGTGATGGCAAAGATTGGCAACAACATCTGCAAAATGAGCAGCGTTTATTGCCGCTGCAATTGGTTCTGGATGCGCCACTCGATACCGATGTCTGGCAGCAAGAGATTTTTGGCCCGGTGTTACCGATCCTTCCTTATGATGACATCGAGCAAGCACTGGAATTTGTCCGGCAACGTCCACGGCCATTGGCGCTTTATCTGTTTAGTTACAATGCACAACTGCAGCAGCAGGTACTGCAGCAAACGCACGCAGGTGGTGTGTGCCTGAATGAAACAGTGTTGCATGTTGGCCAGGATGACTTGCCGTTTGGCGGCATTGGTCCATCAGGCATGGGGCATTATCATGGCCATGAAGGTTTTTTAACCTTCAGTCACGCCAAAGCAGTGCACCAAAAAGGCAGATTCAATAGTACTCAACTCGCTTATCCGCAGCATCGGGCTAAGCTGCTGGATAAGGTCATGAAATTTCTGTTAAGAGCTTAACTAGTGCAGATTTGATATTTTTAAAATTGGGCGAAGTCGACAGTAGTTTATCATCGACTTCGCCCGAGTTTTAATGCTTTATTGCTTAATACGCAGGATTGATTTTTTTCGGCAAGCTCAAAGCTAACAACATAGAAGTCATGGCACAAGCGGCGCCTAACACGAAAGTAAAAGTGGCGCCGGCACCATCTTGCCAGGCAATACCCGCGACATAAGCGCCAACCGCTCCACCACCGCCATAAATCAGACCTGCATATAACGCTTGTCCCCTGCTGCGTTGATGCTGCGGGAAAAACTGTTGAATAAACTGCATGGCACAGCTGTGCGCAATGGCAAAGCTAAATGCATGTAACAGCATACTAGCCGCCAATAACCAGCCAGAGTCAGCGAAAAACGCTACCACCAACCAACGCAGTGCGGTTAAACCATAACAAAGTCCAAGTAGTTTTTGATAACTACGGCCTCTTAAAATACGCCCGGCAAAGAAAAATGCCACGATCTCAGCCGCCACAGCTAAGGCAATTAACAATCCGGCATCGGTCCCGCTGTAACCTAAATCGCGGGTGTACAGGGTAAAAAATCCGTAAAAAGGCGCAAAGCTCATTTGCATAAAAAATGCGCCCAGCATAAATTTTAAAAATGAGCCGTGTGTCCATAAAGTTCGAAAACGCAGCGGTTGTGCACAGACGACCGGCTCGAGTCGATATTTAGGCAATAACCATAATGTCCCCAACATCAGCAGCAAAAACAATAAAGCACTATGTGGCAACATTTGTGGTCCAGAGTGTTGGAACCACCAACCGCCCAGCATCACCAGCACGATGTAACCGACTGAGCCTGCGGTACGGACTTTACTGTAACGTGCTGTATCATCATCAAGATAATGAAAAGCCGCACTTTCCAACTGTGGCAAAATAGCCGTCCAACACAAACTATAAAGAGCCAGCCCCGCAACTAGTGGCCAATACCCGCCCTGATAAAAGCTGCTCAGCCACCCCAGCGTTGCCAGTACCGCACCAAAACGCATCACACCGATTGGATCACGTCGTTTCACCGCTAGTGCCGCCCACAAACTTGGGCCTACGATTCGCATACCGGTCACAATTGCCAGTAACACGCCGATGTCATGAGAATTAATGCCTCTGCCATCTAAAAACAAACCTACATAGGGAACAAAAACCCCAAGCACCGCAAAATATGCGAAGTACGCCAGACTTAGGGTTGAAGAGGCAGCTAATTTCAAGACGAACTCCGGTCGACAAAGCCGCAAAACAGCGGCATCTGAATAAGATGAAGGTTGTACTTACTAAAGAATCAAAGATCTTTAATGTACTTTTTAATAAACAACGACGCTGCTGCGTCGTTGTTTTAATGGAAGTTGGCGGTTTATTGTCAATACAACGCCAACCGCTGAAACTTAAGACTGCGTGCTTATTAATCTGCCACGGGTTTAACCACCGCGACTGATTTTTGCGATATCTGGTGTTTCAACAACCACCTGATGATTCTGCGCCTGATGCCGCAGAAAATGGTCCATCAGCACAATGGCTAACATCGCCTCAGCAATCGGTACCGCCCGAATACCAACACAAGGGTCATGACGTCCTTTGGTCAACATCTCCACCGGCTCTCCACTGGTGTTAATGCTTGCTCCCGGAATACTGATACTGGATGTTGGTTTTAGCGCGATGCTGACACGGATATCTTGCCCCGATGAAATGCCGCCCAAAATGCCACCGGCATGATTGGCCGTAAAACCGGTCGGCGTCAGAGCATCTCGATGGGTTGAGCCTTGCTGCTCGACCACGGAAAAACCATCGCCAATCTCTACCGCTTTCACCGCATTGATACTCATCATTGCATGCGCGATATCCGCATCTAACCGGTCAAACACCGGCTCGCCCCAACCAACGGGTACATGACTGGCGACCACGTTGATCCGTGCACCAACCGAATCACCGGATTTTTTCAAATCGCGCATAAAAGTATCAAGCGCGTCGATTTTATCGACATCCGGACAGAAAAAATCATTTTTCTCAACCTGATCCCAATCGATTTTTTCTGCGACCACCGGACCAAGTTGGGCTAAATACGCCCGCACTTCGACGCCAAAGCGTTGTTTTAAATACTGTTTAGCAATAGCTCCCGCGGCAACCCGCACCGCCGTTTCGCGAGCGGAAGACCGGCCACCACCGCGATAGTCGCGAATACCGTGTTTGTGCCAATAAGTGTAGTCGGCATGACCAGGACGAAACACGTCTTTGATGGCAGAATAATCTTGTGAACGCTGATCGGTGTTTTCAATCAGTAACCCAATTGAACAGCCAGTTGTCACCCCTTCAAATACACCGGACAAAATCTTCACTACATCATCTTCACGACGCTGCGTGGTATAGCGGGAGGTACCAGGTTTACGCCGGTCCAGATCATGTTGAATCGCGTCTAAATCAAGTTTTAACCCGGGCGGGCAACCATCGACAATGCCGCCGATGGCCGGACCGTGACTTTCACCAAAGGTGGTTAAACGGAACAAATCACCAATACTATTACCGGCCATGGCTTACTCCTCGAATTGATGCTGATGGGCAAGTAACTGCGCTTTGGTCAGTGCAAACACACCAATGCCGCCTTTACTAAAATGGATCCAATCAAACGGCACTTCTGGCATTTGTTCTGCAAGTGCCACCATCGAATTCCCCACTTCACAAATCAATACCCCATCATCATTCAGATGATGAGCTGCTTCACGTAAAATCTGCTTGGTTAATTCCAAGCCATCAACGCCGGAAGCCAAACCTAATTCGGGTTCGTGATGATATTCTTGCGGTAAATCGGCCATATCGTCAGCATCCACGTACGGTGGATTGGTGACAATTAAATCATAACGTTGTCCAGGCAAAGCGATAAAACAATCTGACTGAATTGGAAACACCCGATGTTCCAAGCCATGCTGACTGATATTCAAATCAGCGACTTGTAACGCGTCATCGCTAATATCAACAGCATCAACTTCAGCGTCCGGCATGTAGTGGGCACAGGCGATTGCAATGCAGCCAGAACCCGTGCATAAATCAAGAATCCGTTTCGGTGCTTGCACCGGAAACCACTGGGCAAACTGTTGTTCTATCAACTCACCAATGGGCGAGCGTGGCACGAGCACCCGTTCATCGACATAAAACGGTAACCCGGCAAAATAGGTTTGATGGGTTAAATAGGCCGATGGGAGCCGTTGGCTGATCCGCTGTTGTACAAGACCAGCAAACTGGCGTTTCTCACTTTTGGTTAAACGTGCCTGCAATAACGAGGGCTCAGCAAGGTGGGTCAAATGTAAGGTGTAAGCCATCAGGACCCCGGCATCATCCCAGGGATTATCGGTACCGTGCCCAAAATATAGGTCAGCCGCATTAAATTGACTGACTGCAAAACGCAGCCAATCGTGAATAGAATGCAAATCCGCTACGGCTTCATCGATAATTTCGGCGCTGAGTTCAAAAGGTTCGTGTTCAGTCATTTATTTAATTTAGCTCTTTGGGTAGACTTGCGCGCTATGAACAAGCCTAAGTTACCTAACGAAGAAGAAATCCAGCAGTTTCGGGACGCAATCGCTGGCGCCCGCCCATTGGCGCAGGACAAGATACCGCCTGCCCGACCTGCCCGCAACAAAAAAACATCCGTAAAGACGTCTGTAGAGCCCGAAATACAGCATTTATTCTATTTCTCGGACGAGTTTGAAGGATATCAGGCAGATGGAAGCACCATTCGTTATGTCCAACCTGGTGAAGATCCTCACTTAGCCAAAAATCTCAAACGAGGTGAGTTTCAACCTGCAGTGGTACTGGATTTACATGGACTAACGCAGTTAGAGGCAAAAACCGAATTGGCAGGTTTATTGAGCTACTGCCAACAGCAGCATTTTAACTGCGCTTGTATTGTGCATGGTAAAGGAAGTGGAACTTTAGCGCGTAAAGTTCCAAACTGGTTAATTCAACACCCAAATGTTCGGGCCTTTCACACCGCCCCAACCCACTGGGGCCGTGATGGTGCCGTGTTGGTATTGCTAAAAACACCCGACTAACCGCCTCTACCGCCCTTAGAGTGAACTATCTTTGCTAACTAACCGTAACCAATTTTAAATCGGAAGGTGCTACCCGCTCCAACAACGTTCCTGTAGACGACGATGGTTGATAATCAATACAAACCAAACCTGACGTTTCAAATACGGGCGTGCAGCCATTTTTGGTAAAAGTTTCAACCAGAAAGCTGACCAAAGGCATATGCGACACCAGCAAAAATTTTGCGTTCGGCGTTTGCTCCAATCTGGCATTGATATAGAGTAGTACTTGATGACAGTCGCCCTCAGGTATGAGCTCTGGCAATATTTCAAATTGCGTTGCGCTGTTTTGTTGTGCCAACATGAGTTCAGCGGTTTGCCGAGTCCTGACAAATGGGCTACAAACAACCCAATCTACAGAATGATAATGCTGTAATAGCCAATGCGCCATTAGGCTTACTTCGTCTCTGCCTTTGGCGGTTAATTGCCGTTGACTATCCTGACTGCTGAGTGGCTCGGCTTCGCCGTGCCGCATGATAACCAGATTGACCATTGTGTACACCGTTAACAACTTCGCGCCCAACGCGAAAAGAGTGCGCTATGATAATGAAAGATTGCTGTCACAGTAACTGCCAATAAAGCATAAAATATAAGCTTTATATTCCTATTCGATATGATGAGATGCAGATTTACTCGTCCAGATTTGCCGTAACACGGGGCCAGAATTGAAAAAAAGCCATGTATTGCAAAGTCCTAACGACCATCGGAGCTATTTGCCGCTGACATTGGAGAACGGTCTTCGGGTATTGTTAGTTGAGCAACCGGATGCCGAAAAAAGTGCCGCTGCCATGGCGGTGAATGTCGGTCACTTTGATGATCCAACCGATCGCGAAGGTTTGGCGCACTTCCTTGAACACCTTGTATTTTTGGGTTCGCAAGATTTCCCGGAGTCTGGGGGTTATCAGCAGTTTATCGCCGCTCACGGCGGCAGCCACAATGCGTGGACGGGCACCGAACATAGTTGCTTTTACTTCGATATCGACCAGCGACACTTTGGCCAAGCCCTGCATCGCTTTGCAGATATGCTCGGCGCGCCGCTATTCAGCGAAGAGGCTGTAGATAAAGAGCGCCAAGCAATCGAAGCCGAATTTTCAATGAAACTGAAAGATGACGGCAGACGAATTTATCAAGCGCACAAAGAAAGTATCAATCCGCTCCACCCTTTTGCGAAATTTTCCGTTGGTAATTTATCGACACTTGATGATCGACCAGGCCAAACCGCGCAACAGGCAGTACGTGATTTTTATCAGCAGCAATATAGTGCCAGCCGGATGACGCTTGTAATAGTCTCTGCATCGCCATTGAGCGAACAACAGCAATTGGCAGCAAAGTACTTTTCGCAACTGCCATCTCATTTAGCCGCTAAAGCTTCACTTAGTCAGCCGCTTTATCTGGCAGAACATTTAGGCATCCAATTAAATATTCAGCCGCACAAACCAACACAGCGCTTTGTCTTAAGTTTTGCGTTACCAGATATCCAGCCTTGGTATCGGTTTAAACTAGTGAGTTTTCTGGCCCATATTATGGGTGATGAGGGTCCGGGTTCTCTGCTTAGTAACCTGAAAGCCAAAGGCTGGGTGAATGCGATGAGTGCCGGTGGCGGCATTGATGGTAGCAACTATAAAGACTTCACATTATCATTTGAATTGATGCCAGAAGGCATGCAACAGCAACAGCAGATTTTAGCTGAAAGCTTCAGCTACCTGGCAATGTTAAAACAACAGCCGTTCCCTCATACGTTATTTAACGAACGACAGCAGCTGGTGCAGTGGAGTTTTATCTACCAAGAGAATAAAGCCCCACTGCAATTGGCTAGCGATTTAGCAGTGAATTTACAACATTATCCAATAGAGGACTATGTATTTGGTGACTACCGCATGGAATTGCCACCGCCGGAGCTCTATCATCAACTTTTAAGCTATTTTAATGCGGACAATCTGCGGCTGATGTTAATAGCACCGGAAGTTCCGGTTGACCGGCAAGCCCGCTGGTACCATACGCCTTATAGC
>JAHJNE010000413.1 GCA_018820995.1 Gammaproteobacteria bacterium
ACTTGAACACATACTTCAAACTATAGAGCGGAATCAACAGGCACTTGCCAGTGAATTAGAACAAGTGACTGAGCATCAGCAAAAAATACAATTGTTCGACCCTGATTCCAGGCTATACAGCCGTGCAGTAAAAATGGTGCAACTCGGCGCTGGATTGGAAGAGGTTATGCGCGAATGTGAGTTACCACGCGCGGAAGCAGAACTGTTAATTAATTTGCACCGTCAGCAAAATAGCTAATTTACTGTACAAAAAATGCAGTATGCCGAACAAGATGGCGTTGAGTCTAGATTGTCCAGAACTCCCTCATAGAAATAAAACCCCACTCCAAAAACATCACGGCGAAAGGCCAACCTCGTTCTTCAGCAGTGCTGTTACTTTTAACTGAGGTTTGATAAGCTGCAGCTTGTTGAAAGCTAAGCTATGGAATCTGCTTATGTTAAAAGTGCTGAGTGTGTTCGGAACGCGTCCTGAAGCAATTAAAATGGCCCCATTGGTCAATTTGTTAAAACAAGATCCAGCGATTGAAAGCAGGGTTTGTGTCACAGGCCAGCATCGTGAAATGTTAGACCAGGTGCTGAAGTTATTTCATATTGTCCCAGAGTATGATTTGGCGATTATGAAAGCCGGTCAGGACTTATATGATGTCTCCACGAGTATTTTACTCAATATCAAACCTGTGTTACGTGATTTTCAACCCGATATCGTGCTTGTTCATGGCGATACCAGTACGACTTTCGCCGCCGCGTTGGCGTGCTACTACGAAAAAATTGCGGTGGGTCATGTTGAAGCAGGTCTACGCACCGGCAATATTTATAGCCCTTGGCCGGAAGAGGCTAATCGCCGTTTAACGGGCGCTATCACAACGTTGCATTTCGCGCCAACGTCGACTTCAGAACAGAACTTATTGACTGAAAATGTCGACCCGACGAAAGTTTTTGTCACAGGGAACACAGTGATTGATGCGTTGCATCAAGTGGTCGCGAAAATAGATGCTGACAAAGCATTATCCGCAGATTTTGCGAGTCGTTTCCCATTTGGTGTTGATGGCCGTCGCTTGATTTTAGTAACCGGGCATCGCCGGGAAAGTTTTGGTTCAGGTTTTGAAAATATCTGTGCTGCACTTAAAACAATTGCCGAGCGTTTCCCTGACGCTGATGTTGTGTATCCAGTGCATTTAAATCCAAATGTGCGGGAACCGGTATTCCGTTTGCTGAGCAACTCTCCAAATGTTCATTTGATAGAGCCGCAGGACTATCTGCCGTTTGTTTACCTGATGAGCCGTAGTTACTTGGTTCTCACTGATTCTGGTGGTATTCAGGAAGAGGCTCCATCTTTGGGTAAACCTGTATTAGTGATGCGTGATACGACGGAGCGACCGGAAGCCGTTGCTGCAGGTACGGTGAAGCTGGTAGGTACCGATGAAGCGATGATCGTCAATGAAGTCAGCAAATTGATGACCGATAGCCATTATTATCAAAGTATGAGTTTCGCCCATAATCCGTATGGCGATGGTGAAGCTTGTCTCCGGATTACTGACGCTATTAAGAAGTTTTTTCAGCGTTGATAGTTGCGTGATGTAATTGAACACCGGCTTAGCTGGTGTTTTGGTTTTTCTGGAAGGGTTTTATGAGCTATCAGCAACAACAGCAAATATTGCAAAAGTCACCAAAAATCTGGTTGGTAACGGGCTGTGCCGGATTTATCGGCTCAAATTTGTTAGAAACATTACTTAAATTAGATCAAACCGTGATTGGGCTGGATAATTTTGCCACAGGCCATCGGCACAATTTGGCAGAAGTCGAGAGTTTGGTTAGTCCAGAACAATGGCAACGGTTTCAATTTGTTGAGGGGGATATTCGTGACCCCGAGACATGTCAGAAAGCAGTGCAAGGTGTTGATTATGTGCTTCATCAAGCCGCTTTAGGCTCTGTTCCTCGTTCGATTAATGACCCAGTAACCACCAATGCCACCAATATCAGCGGTTTTTTGAATATGTTACAAGCTGCCAAGGACGCAAATGTCCAAGGTTTTGTTTATGCCGCTTCCAGCTCTACTTACGGTGACCACCCCGCACTGCCAAAAGTCGAAGCTAACATTGGTAATCCGTTGTCCCCTTACGCTGTTACGAAATACGTGAATGAACTATATTCCGACGTGTTTTCGCGTTGTTATGGTTTTCATAGCACAGGCCTTCGTTATTTTAATGTGTTCGGGCCTCGCCAAGACCCAAATGGGGCTTATGCTGCGGTGATCCCAAAATGGACGGCAGCGATGATTGCGGGAGATGAAGTTGCTATCAATGGTGATGGTGAGACCAGCCGCGATTTTTGTTTTGTTGCTAATGCCGTACAAGCCAACATCCTGGCGGCAACTACTCAACTAGGCCAAAGTGAAGTTTTTAATGTCGCTGTCGGTGATCGAACTACGTTAAATGATTTGTTTCGAGCCATTCAGCAAACGCTCAGCGCAAATGGTGTGGAATACACGCCTTTGCCTGCTTACCGAGATTTCCGTGCCGGCGATGTTCGGCATTCACAAGCTGATGTCAGCAAAGCCGGTCAGTTACTTGGTTATGTGCCTAGCCATACTTTAAGCGCTGGCTTAGAAATTGCGATGCCGTGGTATATTAGCCACAATTGATTTATAGGCGCAGGCCTTCATATACAGGAAAGTTCATGAAAGTTACTGTTTTTGGAATTGGTTATGTTGGGTTAGTGCAGGCAGCAGTATTGGCTGAAGCTGGTCATCAAGTCTGTTGTGTTGACGTTAATCCGAAACGGGTCGCAGATTTACAGGCAGGTATTATTCCGATTTATGAACCCGGCTTATCCGCATTAGTAAAACAGGGGGTCAGTCAAGGGCTCTTGAAGTTCACCACCGATGGTGTCGAAGGTGTTGCCTTTGGAGAACTACAATTTATCGCCGTTGGCACACCTCCGGATGAAGACGGTTCTGCCGATCTCAAGTATGTATTAAAAGTGGCCAGCACTATCGCTGAAAATATGACCACCCCGAAGGTTGTGATTAACAAGTCGACAGTCCCAGTTGGTACTGGCGATAAAGTAAAGGCGGTTGTTGAAGCGACCCTAGCTGCGCGTCAACAGGATATAAAGTTTGCAGTAGTATCCAACCCAGAGTTTTTAAAAGAAGGTGCTGCCGTCTCCGACTGTCAGCGGCCAGATCGGATAATTTTAGGAACTGATAATTCTTGGGCAGAGAATCTCCTGCGTGAACTCTATATGCCATTTAATCGCAATCACGATAAAATTATTGTGATGGACATCCGCAGTGCTGAATTGACGAAATACGCCGCAAACTGCATGTTAGCAACCAAAATCAGTTTTATGAATGAAATGTCTAACCTGGCAGAACTATTGGGGGCTGATATTGAACAAGTGCGTCACGGCATCGGTTCCGATCCACGCATTGGTTACCATTTCATTTATCCTGGCTGCGGTTATGGCGGGTCTTGTTTTCCGAAAGATGTGCAGGCTTTGATAAAAACTGCTGAACAAACAGGCTATAACACTCAGTTGCTAAAATCTGTTGAAGCGGTGAACGAGCAGCAAAAACACAAATTGTTTGGCTTTTTGCAGCAACATTTTGCAGGCGATTTACAAGGTAAAACAATTGCGATTTGGGGCCTTAGTTTTAAACCAAATACCGATGATATGCGTGAAGCGTCGAGCCGCGTACTGATGGAAAGTTTATGGCAAGCTGGCGCCGTAGTGCAGGCTTTTGACCCAGAAGCAATGGAAGAAACCCAGCGTATTTATGGTTCACGCGCCGATTTAAAACTGGTTGGTACAAAAGAAGCTGCACTACAAAATGCGGATGTCCTAGTGATTTGTACTGAATGGAAGAGTTTCCGATCTCCGGATTTTGATGTGTTAAAACAACAATTAAAACATCCGGTCATTATTGACGGCCGAAATCTGTTTGAACCATCCAGATTGAAAGAGCAAGGCTTCGTTTATTATGCAATCGGTCGTGGCGAGAGTGTAAAACAGTTTTAAG
>JAHJNE010000414.1 GCA_018820995.1 Gammaproteobacteria bacterium
CATGCGCCCAACCGGCCAATGGCAGGAATATGACATTATTTACCGCGCGCCGCGCTTTGAGGGTGACAAACAACTTTCCGCCGGATTTGTCACAGTGCTGCACAATGGTGTGCTGTTACAAAACCACACTGAAATTTTGGGCACCACTGAATGGATTGGTGCACCACAACAACATCCGCATGGCTGCGCACCTTTAAAGCTGCAGGATCATGGCGATCAGGTCAGTTTTAGAAATATTTGGGTCAGAAAGTTAAATGAATAATGGCTTAGTTTGGCGATATTTATGCTGCGGCTAATTCAGTAGCGTTAACGCTGACTCCAACCAGTTGAGCTGCCCGTCGTTTGACGTGCAGCTCAACTTGGAGTGGGTGATGACCATTATTGCCGTCGGATTGTTGGTGATTCCACACCGTGTCTTCATCGTGCAATGGACATCATTATCTGTTCGAATAAGTAGTCGTCAGCAAAAAGACCTTATTGGATGAAGGACATTAAGCCCGCAACAAAGGCAACAAGCAGTATCAAAAGTCGCAAGTGTCTGCCATTAATTCGCCGCCCAACCACCGCAGATAAACGCCAACCTAGCAACAAAGCCGGGATAGATTGAACAAATAGCAGTATGTCGCCCCAGCTTGACATCCCACTAATCCAAAGCACGACGATGCCAAAAATATTGATGTATAAAAAAAATAAACTTAAATGGGCATTTCGAAGTTGTGGTGTTGCATGTTGATATAAGAGTCCCATCGGCGCGCCACCTGCTGATGTGGTAGTACCCATAAAACCAGACAACATGCCTGCAATCAAATTGTTTCTCGGACTAAGATTTGGCCGGGAGCCAATCAGCGAAAGGAAAACAGCGGCGATCATTAAGGTGCCGAATAACATTCGATATTGGGCTACGGCCAAGCTCGACATCAGAAGTGCTGCAGCCAAAACGCCAATACTCCCCCCGGTTAGCGCATAGCTGGTTTGTCGCCATTCTAAGGCGTTATGATTTCGAATTGACATCAGCAAAGTAAGTAGAAGAGCATTCAAAATCATTGGCCCCGGTACATATTGGGGCGCTAACAAAAACAGCAAAGGCGCGCTGAAAAAGCCTAATCCAAACCCTAATAACCCTTGTAAGCAGGCTCCTATAACGAGGATCAAATTCACCAATATTAATTCAATCAAACAGCTACTCCGATCGGAACGTTAGAGAAATTTAATTTCGTATAAGCATATTATAATACTAATTGAAGGGTGGCTGCTACTGCTAACAAAATAAGCTTGAATCGAGGCGAGCTGAATGATGTGTGTTTAAACGCGATCTGCAGTGTTTTCGTTGGCGAGGTAATAAGGTTTATATACAGTCAGAGTCAGACTCGGGCCGATTAAACCCATCCACCGTCGACGATGACACTTTGAGCCGTTAACATGCGGCTATCGTCCGATGCTAAAAATAACGCCATATCGACAATATCATCGGGTTGCAGTGGAAGTTTAATGGCCTGATTACTTTTAATGTCTTTGACGGTGTCGGCATCTATCCATCGCGCCAGCTGGCGTTCAGTCATCACCCAACCCGGAATTAAGCTGTTCACGCGGATTAAATCCTCACCGTAACGTCCAGCCAAAGTGCGGGTGAGACCTTCGATACCAGCTTTGGCTGTTGTATAAGCAGGCATACAACTTTGTTTTAAACGCCAGCTGATAGATCCAAGATTAATAATACTGCCACCACCGAGTTTTTGCATTTGCGGTATGACTGCCTGGGCGGCAAAAAAGTAGTGTCGTAAATTTACGGCGAAGCGATCATCCCAATACTCCACAGTAATTTCTTCCACTTGATGTCGGTTGTCATCAGCAGCATTGTTAATTAGAACCGCAATGTCTCCGAAGTGCTGCTGAGTTTCAGCGATACATGCTTGCAATGCCGAGATGTCACGTATATCGCAATGCAAAAACAGCGGCTTGACACAGTCTGTTTGCGCGAGTGTATTAGCCAGAGCAGTACTTGCATCGATGGCGATATCGACAAAGGCTACTTTTGCACCTTGCCACACAAAACGTTCGACCATACGCGCGCCAATCCCCGTGCCGCCGCCTGTAATAAATACGACTTTGTCGCGTAGTGTTGGATAGCTAGCTTTATGTGTCGGGCGTTGCTGCATTTTTGTTTCCTACAACTTGAGAACTGCTGGGCTAATACTTGGGGCTGCAGATGCTAGCTTTGTTTTTTGATTTCAACCTCGATAAATGTTTTAGCTTCATCAATCAGATAAGTCATCAGATTTTTAGCCTTTTCCGGTTGGCGACTACGGATAGCCGTATAAATTTTGGCGTGATCGTCTGCTATTGCCGAGTCGTTGGCTTTTGCTGGCGTTGTATGCTGAATGCTGACATTCAACGCTGTGCTAATAAAGTCTTTTAAATGCGAGAAAAATGGATTGCCACTAGCAAGCAGGATGCTTGTATGAAATGCTAAATCGGCTTGGTGCATACTGCCGTTTGGATCATTGGCGGCGGCTTTCATCGCATTCACCGCTTTTTCAATCTGATCAATATCTTCATCTCGACCAAATTCAGCGGCCAATGCGGCGGCTTGTGGTTCAATCGCTAAACGCATTTGTAGAAAGTCTTTCAGTACAAGTAGCGATGGGCTGCTGCGGAGTAG
>JAHJNE010000415.1 GCA_018820995.1 Gammaproteobacteria bacterium
ATTAAGAGTGCCGCAAAGCCAAACCAGGCCAAACTGGTGATATGCCATGCAAATCGCAAAGTGCCTTTTGTGAATTGGTCACTTCCAAAAAGGGGCGGTAAATTGTCGCGCTTAAACAGTCGCAGCAAAATATAACGCTCACCAAGGATTGAATGAATAAACCCACATAACACAAGTAGCATTGATGCAATAATTAACAAAGTAACTCCCTACCGGCGAACGATCTCTAAACAGGCGGATTCTGGCCCGTGTTTGTGGGCGACGCAAACGAATTAAGCGATTCAAGCGCATTGGGTAATGCAAACGACTGAAAAATATGTAATAGCTCGCCGCTTACAAGCACTCCAGCATAAATTTATTCGAGTGCGGCCATACTTCCGCTTCAGGTTTATCAAATTGCAAAAATTCGATTAAATCACGACCTTCAAGCACAAACGCGACGGTTACCCCTTCGCAGGGACTTGATGGCTTTAGAACGACGTGTCGGCCATTGATCGCTTGTTGCAGATCGTCAACGACGTAACCAATATGAGGTTGTTTTCGAATGATTTCAGGGAGATTGCTATCTGTATCAAATTTCATCCATTCCATTGCATAGGGGGAATCAAAGTATCCTGTCGCATGCATTTTCAAAGCAGCATTATAGCTGTCCGCAGGCAGGTCATCAGTGATAGGAATTCCCACATGGTGGAATCTAAGTTTCTGAAAAGTTGGCTCCGCCATATGCAAAATTCCGTCAATTAATGCTGCTTTAATTGATGCATTTTAGATGCAGTTCTATCACTCGACATCAAGACCGAGGTGCTGTTGAATAAAATGAATCGTCGCGACCACCGGTCAATTGGCGGCTTGTATGCGTCGTTAATAGCTCTTTCCATGTATTAAAGTACAAATACCCAAATGCGGTTAAATCAATTTCATCTGCTTACGCTGAAACACAACCACCGGATATAGAACCAACCCAAATCAGCTTTTTTCAAAACAACCTCTAAAGCTGATCAAAGTCCTCCCCCGCTTACTCGGCTCCAAACTTTGGGCATCCTAATGAACGCCGTTGTTCGCATGTAACTTGCTGATAAAATCAGTATCACTGGTAACGACCCCGATGCCTTGTGTAACAACATCAGCAATTTTTGCGTCAATAGGCTGATGTTCGGACCAAAGATAAACAGAAGTGCCATGTTGTTGCAGTCTGGCCGCCAATCGTTGTGGATATCCCCAGAAGTACTTTACTTTGGATGGCGGGATGAGTAGCGTCGTGTTTTTACATGACTCAGGCACAATGCCTGCCCACCCCAGTAACAAGTAATCTATGCCACAGTCTTTGACCTGATCAACACTAACCACCGGGATTGATGGATCTGTTTTTTGGAACCAATAAACGCCTTTTAGCGAGGTGATCACCCTGGTTTTTCGTGCGTAAATAGCAGCTGAGCCAGAAAGATAACGATAGAGAATAGCAAAGGAGTGGTCGTCGTTATCTTTTAAATTTAGCCAGAAGTTATGGGCAGGAAACCGGCTGAAAAATTCATCTAATTTAGAAATTCGAAAACCTTTCCCCCGAAAAGGATAGGTAGCACCGTCATCAAATGTATAACCAAATCCAGCATCAACCTGCTCTAAATCATGGTAGGTAGCGCGATTTACCGGGCCGCTGGCATTGGTGGCACAGTCTAAAGTCCAATCGTGAAAAACCACCAATTGATCATCCCGGGTTCGGTGGACGTTAAGATGAATCACATCAGCTCCGGCTTTCACTGCAGCAGAGACCGCCTCAATCGTGTTCTCAATCGTATCGACTTCAGATCCCAGCAGCGACTTTGCAGTGCAACCGGTCTGTTGCAGTTTGTGATTGTCGATTCGGCTGCCTCCCCCGCGATACGCAACGATCTGCCCATGTTGCTTCAAACCCGGCACAAAAAAATACGCATTTGAAATACCTGCGGTAACTAGCAACAAAATAAAAAACGACACAATACTTATAATTTTTTTCATATAAAGCGAACGACTATTTCAGCGTGATCAAAATACTACCGCTCATTTGGGTAGCATGTAATTATTGACGGTCATGTGAAACCGAGCGGCACCTAGCCAATGGCTAAAATCCTGCTTGAATAGCATGTTATATTTAACTAGCTACAATGAGTTCTGCTGTTTAGAAAGCCCACGCTTTAGAAGAACAATCATGGCACCAATACCTAATCCGACAACAAGACCTGCCATTGCGTCAGAACTAAAACCAAGTAACGCATCTGCTTTATTTGATTTAATAATCCACTGACTAACCATAAAAGTAACAACACCAATTGCTGGAATAATCACTAAATGTGAGTTGTTATTTTGCATCATTTCGTCCCTCGTTTGATTTACATTTAAAGCTTAGCGAACGTTTGAGCGTCACAGGATCTATCGGCGGCCTCACCCCTGTTATGTGTGAATTGCAAAACTATAGTCCTCACCTCACACCTCACACCTTCACCAAACCAAACCAAACCAAACCAAAATCAGCAACGTGCGCATATCCACTTTTAACAACTTAAAATGAGTCTATGCTCCCAACATCAATTAATCATTCGGATCAATTGATGAATTAACAACTTCTTTTAGCTTTAAGCCAAGATACATCCAACAAAAAACTCGCCAATCACGGTTTTTTTGACGCGGTATCATTGAGCACACCGCAAAATACACGAAGGTAGCGCTAATCAGTGGAGCTATACTTTATTGATAATACCTCGTTGCAGTAAGAATGACAGTTGATTAACATACGAAATAATCTTGAACTTAAGGGCGGCACAACTTGCCGCCTTATAAATTTTTGTTATGCCTCAATGAGTCCTCGGGACATAAAGACATCTTTGGCGACAAACATACCGTTTAGTGCAGCCGGGAAACCCGCATAAACTGCCATTTGCAAAATAACCTCAACGATTTCATCTGGTTTACAGCCAACATTTAGAGCGCCATTGATATGAACATTTAATTGTGGCGCACAATGACCAAGGGCTGTTAACGCGGCAACGGTCGCAATCTCCCGAGATTTCAAATCAAGCTGCGGACGTTGATAAATATCACCAAATGGAAATTCAATAATATATTTAGCCAAGTCGGGGCAAATTGCCTGCAGGCTATCGATCACTTTATGCCCTGCTTCACCATCAATTTCTGCCAATTTCACTAACCCATTTTCATATCGACTTGTCATAACTTTAACCTCATTGTGAATGAACACCGTAAGGCTACAAGTTAGAGTAAGCTCTAAGTCAAGGATTTATGCGCATCGTAATACGCAATTTTCAAATCAAGCATGCGCAGATGCTCAAGCTCATTTTCGATACGGGTTTTTAGTGCATCACGATGTTTTTGCAGCAAAATACAACGTTGGTTTAAGGTTGCGTTGCCTTCTGCACGTAAATGAGCGTATTTAAGAATTTGTTCAAGCGGCATCCCTGTGTCTTTCAGGCGATTAATAAAAGTCACCCAATCAATATCTGCCTGAAAATAGACGCGGTGACCGCTGCTATTGCGCGAGATGTTCGTCAATAAGCCAAGCTTTTCGTAATAACGTAAAGTATGCGGCGTGAGAGATGTTAACTTTGCAAACTGAGTGATATTCACCTATATCTCCAAAAAGCGATGCTTAAAGCGACAGGATTGACACCAATAGCGCAGAAAATGCTTCACAGACCACAAATGGCGTTGTGTTGCAGCGCTACTTCAACATTTTGTTAGAACCGTGTTTATGCGGGCGTCCTTTCATGCTGTAGGCGAACGAAACTCAGCAATCCCTCGTCTCCAAAAATAGGCGGCAAAACAGCATGCGACCAGGGCGGTCACAGCCCCAAACTCATCGATGTACCAACTGGATTGTGAATTTTGCACGGTCATCGGCGTAAATACTTTTTGTATAAAAATGTTGGAACTCATGTGATAAATGACGGCCGTCCACAGACTATTTGTTTTCATTCGCATATACGTCATGATGACGCCTGTAGACATAATGAATAACGTAAAAAAGAATAACTGGTAGTACCAAGGGGTTACTTCATTTCCATATAACCCAATGATGATCAGTGGCCAATGCCACAAAGCCCAAACAAAACTGCTCACCAGTGCCACACTGGTAAATGACATAAATTTTGATAACTCAGGAACAAGAAATCCACGCCAGCCAAGTTCTTCGCCGAGCACTGAAGGCAATGAAATCAAGAAACTAATGCTCGCCGCCAGCAGGATATGAAAAACCAAAACGCTGGCATTATTCCAATTGTTTAAATTGTAATTGTCCTTTTGTTGAACGATAAAGTCCGAATTAAACCAATCGCCAAAACCTAACGCGCAAATAAGTACATAACTTAGCAACGCAATAAAAAAAGGGATGAGATAACTTGCCCATTGATAGGTCCAGGTGCCCCACCTCCAGCCAAGCTCAGCTAAGCTTCGTTTTCTTATCAAACAAGTTAGAACTGTGGCGGCACCAACCGACAACATCAGCGGCGTGGCCTGACCCATTCGAAAAATTAGCCAATATCCGACTGCATAAAAAATAGTGACAAGGATAAAAAATGTACCCAGTGTTAAAGCTGAATCTTTAGATATTTTCAATGCTGACTCCCAAAAACCGAACCTAAAGTCGCGTCCAAATTTAATGAATATTGATTAGATATGTAGGATTACTCATTCACTTGAACTCAGGACTTTGATAACAACCAAGCCCAGAAAAAACCAATATAAATAATAAAATCAACAATATAAAAATCATGATTTTTTAAATGATGTACGCCCTTGTTCTACCGGCTTTGACGCCTGTTTGTGTTATTCCGGCAAACGTCATCTCAGGCTACGGTTAGAGAAAGATCCTCAGGGAGCTTCTCTGGAGGATGCTTCAATGGCGTTGAAAAATACCATTTAAGACGCACTCACATTCACCCAACCCAAGTCGCTCAGTGAGAAGATCTTCATGATGCAGTTCGATGCTATCTGGAGTTTATGAGGGTTAACATATGAAAAGAGTAAGGCTATGTTACAAGACAGCATGACTTTTGCAGTCCGTTGACTTGACGGCATTTTCGGGCAATTGTAGAGACATCGTTAAAGTTGAAGCACAAGCAGCGACTTACCTGAGCAAGCCGGTTCGAGCAACGATGAGGTGTGGCCTAACGCTCAGTCTAAAAATTGCCAGCTATCTGCGCCGTCGAAGCGACGAATTTGTACGTCGTCCATGACGGCAGAACTAAAGTTTCTTAGATTCACCACGTGGCGCGCACCTGGTTCGGCATTTAGCGGCTGGAAGTCCAGTCTAACGCTACAACCTGAATAATGATCGCAGCTCCAGCGAGTATACTTTCCTTAGCAACGTCTTGTTACACACCTTTATCTATCACTGCCAATGTTCTTTCTATAAAACGGAGCACTGCTTTTTCCGGTATGAAGTTGTCTTTACTTGCCACATTAAACTTGCTCAAAATCCTTTGGATATGAGCATCATTGTTAATTTCGCCAACCGTCATGCCATCATTGTTTAACTTTCTGACTCTCGATACCCAGTCAAAAGTGTTTTTCCTAAATTCCCGCATTTCGTTTTTTTTCGTTGGTTTACCGTGTCCGGGGACAATGATACTTTCGTCATCGCCTAGCTTTAGAATGCTCTCAATTGCATTGTTAAACCCAGTTAACCCGCCAGCATAAAATGTTGGGTGCCAACTGGTGTCATAAATATCACC
>JAHJNE010000416.1 GCA_018820995.1 Gammaproteobacteria bacterium
CAAATGTATGGCAAGTGGTGGACCTCCGGCATGAAGTAAGGTTGAACTAATACCGCTCAAAAAACCCATCAGCACACCGACTGGTCGACTTGCCAACCAAGTTGCAGATTGTTGCTGGAAGAAAAAATAACGCAGCGCAAACAAAATAGAACCCAGACCAATCAGCCACTGCAGTTCGGTGGTTGAAAGCGACCCTAGCAACAACGCCGCCACCACAATACCCACCACCGCAGCGGGTAATAATTGCCATAAAATTGGCAGCGACCAGCGCTGCCAATATTTTCGAAGGGTAAAACCATCCAGCATCAGCAAAATAGGTAACATGATGCCAAGTGCGGTATGGGGATCAAATACCACCAGCATCAGTGGCATTGCTAACAAGCCTAAACCACCGGCAAAGGCTGCTTTGGAAACCCCACTGAGCACCACGACAAGGCCTAACATCAACCACATTTCTATGCTCATTTTTCCTTCCTGCGACCTATCTGCCGATGATCCTATTCACCACTAAAATTTAAACCCCGGGCAAATTAAACCGCAGGTACCTCAAACTCCTGGTAAATCAAACCCCAGGTAAATCAAACCACAGCGCTTTGACATGCGCGGTACCGGCTTTAGCGCTTAATTCCGCAACTTGTGCCAGTTTAATGCCATCACCAGGATTTAAGGTCTGGCCATGCAATTCCAGCTCGCCGTGGATCAGATGCAGATAATACGCACGTCCGGCTTGAACGGGCAGCTGGATCAGCTGTTCTGGCAACAAAATAAGTTGTGACAGACTCGCATCCTGTTTGATAGCCAAAGTTCCGTTGCGACCGTCGGCCGTAATCACTTCAGTCAAACCTACTACTTCGCCAAAATCTTTTTGCTGATAGCCGGGTTCACCATCAAACTGATTTGGCTGGATCCAAATTTGTAGAAACTTCAGATCGTCGGCCTTGCTAGCGTTAAATTCACTATGAGAAATGCCTTTGCCGGCACTCATCAACTGAAACTCACCCGCAGGCAGCACTTCTTCATTGCCGGCTGAATCTTTGTGGGCAATTTTGCCGGACAACACATAACTGATGATTTCCATATTTTTATGGCTATGCGTATGAAAACCAGCACCTGCTGCAACCTGGTCATCGTTGATGACACGCAACGCCGAAAAGCCCATTTGTTTTGGATTGTAATAATCGCCAAAGGAAAATGTATGTTTACTTTTTAACCAACCAAAGTGGGCGCCACCACGTTCATTCGTTTTAATTACTTCAAACATTGTTATTTCCTTGGCCCGGCCAGTGCCGGGCATTCTGTTTTTTGTTGATCAATCATTGTCTTCGCTTGGTTTGGGTTGCCCCCAACACAGACTTTTCGTTTTTCGTGATTACAGCTTTTTCGCCAGCAGTGCGTCGACCGATGCTTTACCTGCGCCACTGAATAACAGCGACACACTCGCGGCCAGCAACGCCAGACCAAATTCATAACCGTTGTTGCTCATAAACAGGCCGTTGGCAAAGTGCACACTAAATATCGCGACCACCATGGCAATGGACAGGGCAAAAGCCGCAGGACGTGTCAACAAACCAAGTACCAACGCCAAACCACCAAAGAACTCAGCAGAGCCGGCTAACAAAGCCATCAGCACACCTGGTGTCAGACCAATGCTTTCCATCCAACCACCGGTGCCTTCCAGGCCATAACCACCAAACCAACCAAACAACTTTTGTGCACCGTGCGCGGCAAAGATAATCCCAACCGGCACCCGTAAAGCTAAAGCGCCAAAACCAGCTTGTGATGTTAAAACGTTTTTAATCAGTAATTTGCTCATAATATTCACCTTCAATTTGTTTAGTTAAGAATGACTGCTCTGGGTTGTTCGACAGTCATCGCTCTGTCGATGGTGTTACTATAGACCTGTCGGTTAATTTATTAAATTGGATTATATTTGACGTTTAATCCTAATAATTAGGATTAAAGATAAAGTGACTACATGAACGATTTGCGCAGCTCAATCACGATGCGTGTTGCCTATTGCAGAAAGATGAGATTGCCATTGATTAAAGTAGATGACTGTAGATAGTGACTGTTGAAGAAATATGTCCAACGAATAGCCGCTAAGCTTGTCGGCTGGGCGAAGCGTTAAATGCTTGGTGAGTTGCCGCTAGGTCATAATAAGATAAGCGTGATAGCAGCAGCGTAGAAGTGCCGGCATCGATAAAGCATCGGCACTTTTGTTTCTTTTAAATTTCGTTTCTTTTAAATTTCGTTTCTTTTAAATATAGAAAGCTATTTATAAAAGCAGTCATCGGTCGACTGCTCAAATTTAGATAGCACTGACGCAGATAGTGCAAACGTCAACATTAAGGCATCTGCAGCGGCAAGCCTGAATCCTGCTTCACTTTTTCAATCACCACATAAGTGTGGGTTTGCAGCACGCCCGGCAAATCAACAATACGCCCAAGCACTGCCCGATAGGCTTCCATACTCGATAGCCGCAGCTTTAACAGGTAATCAAAACCACCGGCGACCATATGACATTCCGCCACTTCCGGAATTTTGACCACTGCATCACGGAATTGGTCAAAAACAGCGCCGGTGGTGCGATCAAGCGTCACCTGAATAAAAGCAGCAGTGCCAAGACCCAGTTTTGATGCGCTGAGTTTGGCACCATAACCTTCGATATAACCGTCTTGTTCCAGTTTTCGCACCCGGTCGATACATGGGCTGGGGCTTAAATTTACCCTCTTTGCCAGCTCGACATTGGAAATACGGCCATCTTTTTGCAGCGTGTCTAAAATAGTGCGGTCTATCCTGTCGAGTGGGCGGGATTTATCACTTGGGTTCATAACCGTATTTTTTCTGGTTTGTTTTCAATTAAACCGGATTATATAGGGTTATAGCAGGAAATAAACCACCAAATGCGGCTGCCATTTCACTAAAATTCAGCATTAATTTCTGTATCAACTGGGACAAATATAATGCTATTTGAAGGCAATCTGACCGCAACAAACCCACTGCGCCAAACCCTGCGTGATTTCTACCGCGCTGATGAAGATAAGGTGCTCGATTTATTACTCCCACTTGCAGATATTGGGGTGCAGGCGCGTTCAAGAGCCTGGGAAAAAGCCCGGCAGTTGGTGTTAAATATCCGTCAAGCACAAGTCGGAAAAGGCGGCGTTGATGCACTGTTAAATGAGTTTTCTCTGTCCAGTGAAGAAGGCCTGGTGTTGATGTGTTTAGCCGAAGCACTGCTACGCGTCCCAGATAGCCACACCGCTGACAAACTGATCCGCGACAAATTAGCGCAAGGCGACTGGAGCGCGCATTTAGGCAATAGTGAATCGTTGTTCGTCAATGCCTCAGCCTGGGGTTTATTACTGACCGGCAAACTAGTCAATTATTCAGATGATCAGAAAAAACACCAGTTTGGTTTATTAAAACGCACCTGTGGCCGTTTAGGCGAGCCGGTAATCCGCCAAGCCGTGCGTTATGCGATGCAAATTATGGGCACCCAGTTTGTGATGGGCACCACCATCGACAAAGCGGTTGAACGTGCTGTTGAACTGGAAAACAAAGGTTTTACCTATTCATACGACATGTTGGGCGAAGGTGCCCGTACCATGGCGGACGCCGAACGCTATTTTCAAAGTTATATGATGGCGATTAACGTCATTGGTAAAGCCGCTCAAAACCGCGGTCCATTTAAAAGCCCGGGGATTTCGGTGAAGTTGTCGGCCATTCATCCACGTTATGAATTTTCGCACCGCGACCGCGTGATGAACGAATTGGTGCCAAAGCTGAAGCAGCTGGCGCTGGCAGCAAAAAATTACAATATCAGTTTTACCGTGGATGCTGAAGAAGCCGATCGTCTTGATTTATCGATGGATATCATTGAAGCCGTATTCTCGGATCCGGATTTAGCCGGTTGGGAAGGTTTTGGTTTAGCAATCCAGGCTTATTCCAAACGTTGTTTGCATTTAGTCGAATGGTTACGTGAACTGACCGTCAAAGTCGGCCGCAAGCTGATGGTGCGATTGGTCAAAGGCGCGTACTGGGATACCGAAGTCAAAGTCAGTCAGACTGAAGGCCACGACGATTTCCCGGTGTTTAGCCGCAAACCATCAACCGATGTGTCTTATCATGCTTGCGCCAGAAAACTGCTGGACTATCGCGACAGCATTTACCCGATGTTCGCCACCCACAATGCTTACAGCGTTGCAACCATTCTGGAAATGGCACCTGATCGCAAAGGTTATGAATTCCAACGCCTGCATGGCATGGGCGATGCGCTGTACGATCAAGTCGTCAGCGAAGACAAAGTCCCTTGTCGTATTTATGCACCCGTTGGCGAACACTCAGATTTATTGGCGTATTTAGTCCGCCGTTTGCTAGAAAACGGCGCCAATAGCTCATTTGTAAATAATATTATTGATGAAAATATTCCGGTGGAATCGTTGCTCAAAGACCCAGTCGAGCTGGTACGCAGCTGGAAACAACGGCGCAACACGCAAATTCCATTGTCGGCAGATATTTATGGCAACGAGCGTAAGAACTCGCGAGGCATCGATTTAACTGAAATTGACGCCTTAACCGCTTTGCGGACCGAACTCCAAAAATGGGTCGCGCATGCCAAAACTCTGCAGCCGGTGGCAGGCGCCAGCGCCATTTTAAACCCGGCCAATTTGCAGGAAATTTTAGGTTACCACCAGCACGCCACACCAGAAGAAATGGTTAACATCGTTGATCGCGCAGAAGCAGCGTTCCCAGCCTGGAGCGCGACTTCGGTAGCCGAACGTGCCGCCAGTTTACGTAAACTCGGCGATGCTTTAGAAGCCCATCGCGACGAGCTGATCGCCATCTGTATTAAGGAAGCGGGTAAAACCGTCGGCGACAGTGTGGCAGAAATACGCGAAGCGGTTGATTTCTGTCGTTATTACGCCGCGCGCGCAGAAGAAATGTTCGGCGCTTCTCAACAAACAGGGCCTCAGCATAGCCGTGGTGTCGTGTTATGTATTAGCCCATGGAATTTCCCTCTGGCTATTTTTATTGGTCAAGTTTGCGCCGCTGTCGTTACCGGCAATACCGTGGTTGCCAAATCTGCCGAACAAACCAGCCTGATTGCCGTGCGCGCTTTGGAGTTGTGGCGTGAAGTCGGTCTGCCACCAGATGTCGTAGTACAGGTGATTGCACCAGGTCGTGTTGTCGGCGAACACATAGTTCCGGATTTACGTATTCAAGCGGTGATGTTTACCGGTTCGACCGAAACCGGCGCATGGATCGCCCGCAAGCTGGCTGAACGTGGTGGGGAACCTGTGCCACTAATTGCTGAAACCGGTGGTCAGAACTGTATGATCGTCGACTCCACCGCCCTGCCGGAGCAAGTGGTGGATGATGTGATTTCGTCTGGTTTCCAAAGTGCCGGCCAGCGCTGCTCGGCGCTTCGCGTATTGTTCTTGCAAGAAGATGTCGCTGATAAAATTATTACCATGATTAAAGGCGCAATGTCGGAATTGCATGTTGGCGATCCGGCTTTTTTAAGCACTGATATTGGACCGGTCATCGACCAAAAAGCACTGACCGGTTTGAACAATCACGTCAACTATTTAGAAGGCAAAGCAACTTTACATTATGTCTGTGACGCACCGACCGGCGACGGCCATTTATTTTTCGCGCCAAGGCTGTATGAAATTAAAAGCTTGAGTGTATTAGAGCGTGAAGTTTTTGGCCCTATCGTGCATATCATCCGCTTTAACGGCGAAGATCTCGACAAAGTAATTCAGCAAATTAACGCCACCGGTTATGGTCTGACGATTGGTGTGCACAGCCGCATCGCCGAAGTGACTCAACAAGTGGCCCGCGAAGTCAAAGCAGGTAATATCTACATCAACCGCAACCAGATTGGCGCGGTGGTCGGGGTGCAACCCTTTGGTGGGCGTGGTTTATCCGGGACCGGTCCAAAAGCCGGTGGCCCATTTTATTTACCACGACTGGTCAAAGACAATCTGGATGTCACCGAAGCGGTTCTTAGCACAGACAAACGACAGCAATTGCTTAGCGCGTCCGCCCATGACACCTCAGTCAACAGTTTATTACAACAAGCGGCGGTCGCGCAGCCAGCCTGGTCAAAACTGGCAGCAACCAGTCGTAGCTCGGTATTTCGGCAGTTTTTAGCGCAATTGGCTTCGAATAAAGTGGTGGTGAAACAAGAACAAAATTTACCACAAATCATTGAATCAGCACGCAATTTATTAAATACCGTCGAGTGGCAACTCAATACACCAATCACCTTACCAGGACCAACGGGTGAGTCAAACCAACTGCACCTCGAAGCAAGAGGCGTCGTTGCAGTTGTCCGTGATGACAGTGCCAGTTTTGAATACTGGTTACTCGCAGTAGTTGCGGCTGCGGCCAGTGGAAATGCGGTCATCGCAGCCGTCGAGGCGGATTTTGTGGCAGAGGCAGATGCTTGTCGCAAAGTGTTACTGAGTGCCGGTCTGCCTCCAGCATTGTTCCAGGTGGTGAAGCTGCAGCAGTTAAAAGCGCTGATCAGCAATCACATCATTGCGGCTGCAGTAGTTGAAGCAGGCAGTGCAGTAAAAGCACTCACCGGCGAGTTAATTTCTGCCCGTGATGGCGCCATTTCGCCACTGATCACCACTCCGGCAGACGAGCGGTTAATCCACCGTTTAATCACCGAGAAAACCATCACTATCAACACCACGGCCGCCGGCGGCAACGCGTCATTGATGACGATGAGTGATAATATCGGCTAAGGCAAGCCGTTAAAACGATCAAGGGCATTACACCATGTTCAGGTTATTGAACGTGGTGTGACGCCCTTTTTTATTTGAATGGCTGGCAATGATTACCCACCCGACATCATCCAATACATTTTCACCTGCGGATCTGAACTTGGCAGCCCCACCAGCGCACTTTGATTAACAACAGCAAGATCTGGGGATGGCAACGTGAGCGCTACCATTGGCTCGCTCTGGTACGGTAGTTCGCCTGCACTCAACAGCACACCACTATCTCGCTTAGCATAATCCCGCACGCTAGTATCTCGAACACTACTATCTCGCGCACCGACCAACAGCACTCCGATTAACAACACCGCAGCGGCTTGCCAATGCCAGGATCGAAGCGG
>JAHJNE010000039.1 GCA_018820995.1 Gammaproteobacteria bacterium
GCGAAAACGCCGTTCAAACTTTGCATTGGCCTGACGCAACACGCCTTCTGGCTCCAGCCCATGTTTTCGCACCACATTCACCAGCGCAAACATTAAATCACCCAGCTCGTCGGCCAATTCAGCTGAACCTGCTTCCGTTTGCTCCACTTCCAAAATTTCTTCTTTGACTTTATCCCAGCATCCGTCAACCGACGGCCAGTCAAAACCAACACTGGCGCAACGTTTTTGTAATTTATAAGCGCGGCTAAGGGCGGGCAGACTTGCAGGTACGTTATCTAACACGCTGTTTAAACCAGATTTTTTCCGCTCGTTGCTTTTAAGAGCTTCCCAATTTTGTAGCGCGCTCTGCGCGTCAAGACCCGCAGTTCCGGCAACAGTCTCGCCAGTGAAGATATGTGGATGGCGACGGGTTAATTTGTCGCAGATCGCGGTCACGCAATCATTAAACTCAAAACGGCCTTGTTCAGCCGCCATCTGACTATAAAACACCACCTGAAACAGTAAATCACCCAGTTCGTCTTTTAAGTCGTCAAAATCACCACGCTCAATCGCATCAGCCACTTCATAAGCTTCTTCGATAGTGTAAGGCACGATACTTTGGAACGTCTGGGCTTTATCCCAGGCGCAGCCTTGTTCTGGGTGGCGAAGGGTCGACATAATATTGAGTAGTTGTGCTATTGCAGACATCTTAAGGATCCGGAAATTGACAGTTTTGAAGTTAAATTCATCGTTCAAAGGTAGTTGAATGTAGAAGTAAAGTTGCCGCTGAAAGCCGCTCTGAGCCTTTTTACCCAAAGTCAGAGCGCTATTTTTTATCAACGTAAAACTAGTGAGAACGTTTTGCCTCAATCACATCATCAATCAGGCTGACTTTGGTCAGTAATTTGTTCAGTGAATCCAGGTTATACAGTTCCAGCGTCATATTAATAATGGCGGTTTGGTGCGCGACATCTGAATTACTGCTCATCCGCAGCACATTGGCTTTTTCATTGGCCAGAATACTGGTGATATCCCGCAATAAGCCATTGCGATCGTGTGCAACTATACGGATCGTCACTTCATAACCTGAGGCATATTGATCACCCCAAGTCGCTTCAACCACCCGTTCCGGGTGAATTTCCTGCAGATTTTTAAACTGGTCACAATCATCGCGATGCACGGCAATACCACGGCCTTGGGTGATATAGCCAATAATCGCATCGCCAGGCAACGGCTGGCAGCAACCTGCCATATGGGTCATCAAGTTGCCGACCCCCTGCACCACCACATGGCTCTTCGCCGGCATTGGCGCCATTGGTTTGGTGATCAGTCTCGGATCAATTTCCGGCGGCTCGGCTTTGGCATATTGGCTTTGAATATAATGCACAACTTGGGTGACTTTAATCTCGCCACCGCCAATGCCTACCAACAACTCTTCCATCGAATTGACATTAAAACGCTGGATCACTTTTGCCGGCTGATCAAGCACCAGATTTAATCTTGATAATTCGGCATCCAGCAGATCTTTGCCTGCCGCATAATTTTTATCACGGTCTTGCAACCGAAACCAATATTGTACTTTGGAGCGGGCGCGGCTTGATTTTAAATAACCCTGATTTGGGTTTAACCAGTCGCGACTTGGATTTGGCTCGCGGCCGGTCAGAATTTCTACCTGATCGCCGGTTTTCAGCTGATAAGTAAAAGGCACAATCCGGCCGGAGATTTTCGCACCAATACAACGATGCCCAACATTGGAATGCACATAATAAGCAAAATCGAGTGGTGTTGAGCCCAGCGGTAAATCGACAATATCGCCTTTGGGTGTAAACACATACACCCGATCTTCGGTCACCTGATTTCGCAGTTCTTCCGCTAAAGAGGAATCAACCACTTCTTCCTGCCAGGCCAGAATTTTGCGCAGCCAACCAATTTTTTCATCCAGCGCGCCTTCACGACCCGCCGGTCCGCCTTCTTTATAACGCCAGTGCGCCGCAACGCCGAGTTCGGCATCGTCATGCATCTGCCGGGTGCGGATCTGAATTTCAATCGGCCGGCCTTGCGGTCCAAGCACTACAGTGTGGATTGACTGATAGCCGTTTTGTTTTGGGGTGGCGATATAATCGTCAAACTCTTTCGGCAAGTGGCGCCAGGACGTGTGTACAATGCCAAGCACGGCGTAACAGTCCTGCACTTTTTCGGCGACAATGCGCACCGCGCGAATGTCATACAGTTGATCAAAAGCCAGATGCTTTTTCTGCATCTTCTTCCAGATACTAAAAATATGTTTTGGCCGGCCATAAACTTCAACCTGCAGGTTTTCCTCTTTCATCCGTGAAAGAACCTTGTCGACAAATTCCTGCATGTATTGCTCGCGATCGAGCCGTTTATCTTCAAGTAAAGTCGCAATTTGTTTATAGGTTTGTGGATGCAGGTAACGAAAGGCTAAATCTTCCAATTCCCATTTCAGCTGACCAATGCCTAATCTATTCGCCAGTGGACCAAAAATAGCATTGGTTTGTTTCGCCGCCAGCACTCTGGTTTCTTCATCGGCGTTTTTAACATCGCGCAAATAACAGATTTGTGCCGCCAGCTTAATGACAACAGCCCGCACATCTTCCACCATCGTCAACAGCATTTTACGTAAGTTGTCGGCTTGCTGCGCATTTGGGGTCTGACTTGGACCGACCGGAATGGTACGGATAGCTTCCATTTGCTTCACCGCAGCCAACATCACCAGTACCGGTGGGTCAAATTGGCTGGTCAAAGTGTCACAAGACAGAACATCAGCTTCAACCAGAGGAAATAATAACGCCGCAGTTAAGGCATCTTTATCCATTCGTAGGTCAGCCAGAATTTCGACCATCTCCCAGCCAGTTCGCACTTGTGGGCAGGTTTCTTCGGTCAACGCATGTTGTTGCAACCAGTGTTCAGCTTCGAGTAAACAACTGATTTTTTTCTCCGGCAAGCCAAGCGAACTGAGCCAGGCTGTGGTTTCGCCCGGATTATATTCAGTACTGTGAGAATGCCGAACCGTGACCATAACTTACTGCCTCGTATGCGAAAATAACGCCATCAATTCCAGATGACTGGTGAAAGGAAACATATCCATCATGCCAATCTTGTCGAGCCGGTAACCCTTTGCCAATAACACTTTAGCATCACGGGCAAAGGTTGTCGGATTGCAAGACACATACAACACTTGTGCCGGTTTTAATCTTGCCACTTCATCAATGGCCCCCAACGCACCTGCGCGGGCCGGGTCGAGCAACACTTTTTGATACTGCGGCTGATTCCAGTCCGTTTTGGGCCAGGGCAAATGTAAATCAACCGCGGCAAAGCTCGCGTTGTCCATCTCATTCAGTTCTGCATTGTGACTGGCGGTTGTCACCATTGCAGCCACACCTTCTAAGCCTACTACCATGCCAGCATGCTTGGCTAATGCCAAACTGAAATTACCTATTCCACAATATAAATCAAGAATTCGATCATTTTTCGATGGTGCGAGCCAATTGATCGCCTGTTGTACCATCGCTTGATTCACCCGCGCATTCACCTGAATAAAGTCAGTGGGGGCAAAATTTAAACGCAGTCCATCCGCCAATTGATAGGCCGGAGTGCAAGGTTCAGACCAATAACTAAATTGTTCGGGCTCTGCTTCACCGATCCAGCAGGCTTCAGGCCAGGCGTGTTGCAACAGTTGTTGGTCGGCCTCTGCAAGCGGCCGGATATGCCGAACCACCACAAACGCTTGGCCGTCGGCATCCAAAACTTCGACATGCGTAACCGCAGAACCTTGTTTTAGCTTAGGAAGTACGTTTTGCAACACACTCAACACCGGCGCAATCACCGGACTTAACACCATACAATCGGTCACGGCGACGATTTCTTTGCCACCTAACTTTCGAAAACCGACGGTAAAACTATTGGTTTTTTTCTCAAACCAGACGCCGATGCGCGCTTTGCGCCGATAACCGGCATCATCACCAGCCAGCGTCGGTTGCCACGGTAACTGCGTTAATTTCAGCTGATGCTGCAACTGCTGATCCAGCGCTTGTTGCTTGAGAATACGACTATCGGCTGCACTGACATAGTGCAATTGGCAGCCGCCGCAACTACCAAAATAGCGACATTGTGGCGCAATCCGCAGCTTTGAGCTTTGCAAAACTTTAGTGACCTGCGCTTTTAAATACTGGGCTTTTTGTTCGGTCACTTTGACCTTGACCCGCTCACCCGGTAACGCACCTTCAACAAAACAAATTTTACCCTGATGATAAGCAATACTCTGCGCTTCCTGATCCCAACGCTCTATATCCAACTCTGGATGTTGCGGGGCAGTCACGGCTTTAGGTTTTGATTTATAAATAGATACCATAAAAATAGGGCCTTTCTGTGCAGTGCGCTCACCATCGATTCACGCTGGGGTGATCATAGGTTTTTTGCTGTGCTTATGTCATGATGGCAGTTCAGCTGACCATTGTAGCAAGCGGCAGACAAGATGACGAAGATTGGTTTACGCGATTGGATATTACTGATTACTTTAGTCCCGACTTTATTGATCAGCCTGTGCCTGGGTGGTTATTTCAGCCATGCCCGCTATCAAGACCTGCAGTTGCACCTCGAAGATCAAGCCAGCAATATTGCCGAACCTTTGGCTATCGCCAGCGAACAAGGGTTGTTATCCGGTAATACACAGCAGCTGCAGCGTTTGCTGAATATCAGCCATCGCAAAAACTCACCACTGGTAAAAAGTATCGCCATTTTTGACCATAATCACAAACTGGTAACCACATCAAACTTGCACAAAGACTTTGCCAAACTGACGCCCGCCGCCGGTTCTGCGCCCTTGCTTCAAAGCCAGATTGAAGATCTTGGCAATTTGCTGATTATCAGGGTACCCGTCACCCTGGAAGCGAGTTATCTCAATGAACTTGCGCTAAACACAACAACCTCAGCCGGCGAAAAAAGTTTATTGCAGCTTACTGAAGGGCAACTTGGCACTGTGGTCGTTGAGCTACAAAAAGATAAAGTCTTGCTGGCACAACAAACGTCGATGCTGATCTCATTGCTCATTATTCTGCTTGGTATGAGTATCGGGCTGGTGCTAAGCCTGCGGCTGATTGGCCGGCTTACTGCGCCTTTGCACCAACTGAATAACCAAATCGACAAACTCGCTGAAGGGCGTTTTACCAGCGATTTAGAACAACCGTTTTTTGGTGAACTTGACCAGATGCGTTTAGGGATCAATCAGCTTGCGATTGAATTAAAACGCTACAAAGATGATGTGCAGCACACCATTGATCAATCCACCAGTGACTTGTTTCACACCATGGAACAGTTAGAAATGCAGAACGTTGCGCTGGATATGGCAAGGCGCAAAGCCCAGGAAGACAACAAATTAAAATCTGAATTCCTCGCCAAAATGAGTCATGAACTTCGTACCCCGCTTAATGGCGTTATAGGATTTACCCGGCAGCTGTTAAAAACGGAATTGTCCCACCATCAACTGGATTATTTGAATACTATTCAAAAATCGGCCAACAGTTTACTCACACTGGTCAACGACGTTCTTGATTATTCAAAACTGGAAGAAGGCCGGATGCCCATTAATCCAGAGCCATTTTCGCTGCGGGATATGGTCAACGATTCGATTGAATTATTAGCAGCCAACACCTTTGAAAAGCAACTGGAGCTGGCGCTCCTGATCGATCCAAACTGTCCTGATGACATCATTGGCGATCCGTTACGCATTAATCAGGTACTGCTGAATATCGCGGGTAATGCGATTAAATTCACCGAACAAGGCAGCATCGTGGTGAAAGTACTGGCAACTGATGTCACTGACGACAAACTTACTTTGCATTTTTCAGTACAAGATACCGGGATTGGTATTCCGACGGCACAGCAGGAACAGCTGTTCTTTGGTTTTTCACAAGCCGATGGCAGTGTTGGCCGTCGATATGGCGGTACTGGCTTAGGGTTATTTATTTCACAACGACTGGTCGAAGCCATGAACGGCACCATTGGTTTTGACAGTCAACAAGGACAAGGTTCAACGTTCTGGTTTACTGTGGTCTGTCGCCGCCACCCGCTAAGTGTGTCAGAAGCCCTGCCTACAGAGGTATTGCAGCAAAAAACCGTGTTGTACATTGAACCGCTGCAATTTTCCCGCGAAGCTACTTTGTCGTTACTCAATAGCTGGGGTATGCAAGTGTCCGCTTGCGCCACTCCCGCGCAATTACAGCAGGCCCTGAGTCAAAACCAACAATTTGATATTGCAATTATTGGCCGTGCTGTGTCTTTAGATCAGGTCAACCCGCTGGTCGAATTAATCCGCCAGTTAAGCCAGTCCTGCAAACACATCTACTTACTGGTCAATACACTATCACCCAACTTACGCGAAGCTCTGCTGCAAAGTGGCGCTCAAGCTTGTTTGTCCAAACCGGCGCATCAGCGAAAATTAGCGACCGCCTTGGCGAGGCCTTATCTCAGTCAGTTCCAACTCCCGGCGAAAAGCATTCCTACGCCCCCAAAAAGTCAGTTAAGAGTGCTGACGGTGGATGACAACGAAGCCAATCTGAAACTGATCAATACACTTTTACGTGATTTGGTTGAGCATATTGATTCAGCTCACAACGGCGCCGAAGCTTGGCAAAAAGCTTCACAATCACATTACGACGTGATTTTTATGGATATCAACATGCCGGTGATGGACGGTGTAGCTGCTTGTCAGCGGATCCAGCAAAGCTCGTTAAATGAAGCGACACCGATTATTGCCGTGACAGCCCATACTTTGGATGGCGAACGGGAACGCTTGATGAGCTTAGGTTTCAATGAGTTCTTAAGTAAACCTCTTGATGAGCAGATGCTACATTTTGCCCTCAAAGAGTGCTGCCCAAATGTGCAGCCATTGCCACAAAGGGTGTTAGAGCAGGATCCTATTCAAGCATTAAATTTGCCGCAAAGCCGGCAATTAGACTGGGAACTGGCGTTACACTGTGCCGCTGGCAAGATTGATTTAGCCAAAGAAATGTTGCAGATTTTTCTGCAAAGTTTGCCACCGACCTTAAGTGAACTTGAATTACTCGTTCGGACAGATCAAGTGGAACCCTTGATCCAACTGGTGCATAAACTCCATGGTGCCACTTGTTATGTCGGTGCCCCGCAATTAAAGCAATTGACCGAATTACTGGAAACCGAACTCAAACAAGGGAAAACCGTGGTGCAACTCGAGCCGGAATTATTTGAGTTGCAAGACCGGCTGCAGTCTTTATTGCAAGAAGCACAACATTGGGTGTGGTGATTTAGCTTTCAAAAATAACGGTAGCGCAGGCGAAAGCCTGCTCATCGGTAATCGACAACCAGGTTTTTTCAGCGCCCAATTGCGCGGCGAGTGCTTTCGCCGCATCAGTAAGCGTCAGCACCGGACGACCTAACGCGTCGTTACTAATTTCAAAATGCTGAAACGAAATACCACGCCCTATGCCGGTACCTAAAGCTTTTGATGCCGCTTCTTTTGCCGCAAAACGCTTGGCAAAATAGCGGGCTGGCTGTGCATGTTGCTGGTAAATCGCTTGCTCGTTGGCAGTTAATACCCGCTGCACCAAACGCGGAGAGCGCGCTAAGCTTTGCTCTATCCGGCTGATTTCGACTAAATCAGTGCCCAGCCCCACAATCGCCATTAGCGACGTGCCTCCACCATCAGTCGTTTCATTTCAGTCACTGCAGGACCAAGCCCGGTGAAAATCGCGCGCGCAATTAACGCATGACCAATATTCAGCTCATACATTTGCGGAATGGCAGCGATCGGTTGCACGTTATGAAAATGCAAACCATGTCCGGCATTGACGATAATACCCAATGACGCTGCATATTCTGCTGCTGTACGAATGCGCTCAAGCTCAGCTTTTTGTACTTTCGGGCAGGTCGCATCGGCATAGGCGCCGGTGTGAATTTCAATATAAGGCGCGCCTACTTTTGCTGCTGCTTCGATTTGTTTGAAGTCGGCGTCAATGAATAACGACACCAGAATATTCTGCGCAGCTAAAGTTTTCACAGCAGTGTCAATTTTGCTGAGCTGGCCAACAATATCAAGTCCGCCTTCAGTCGTCAGTTCCTGACGCTTTTCCGGCACCAGGCAGCAAAAATGGGGGTTGAGTTGCAAGGCGATACCGAGCATCTCATCGGTTACACCCATTTCAAAATTTAAACGCGTTTGGATGGTATCACGCAGTAAAAAAACATCCCGGTCCTGAATATGGCGGCGATCTTCACGTAAATGAACGGTGATACCGTCGGCACCGGCCTGTTCGGCCAACAGCGCCGCGTGTACAGGCTCTGGATATTGGCTACCACGGGCTTGACGCACTGTGGCAACGTGGTCGATGTTGACGCCTAAATAAATCGGTTGCATCAGCAAGCTCTCCGGCTTAAAAATTCAATGACAAACACATTCTGTTTATCAAAAATCGATAGATTGTCGAAGGTTCCAGCTTGTTTATTTAGATTTAAAACAAGCGGGTTCAGATTTTTGGGGCTGTCGTATTCACCCTAGTTTATTATCGGTGAAACAGTGCGCGACTCGCCAAGGGTTTATGTCCCAATAACGGATTTAATAAAGTACGGCTTAATTGTTTGGCGACCCGCAGGGCATCGTCGTGCCATTGCTGGCCCGCGATAGCCAGTAATGAAGCGCCGCGCCAATGCAGCTGTCCTTGCGCGCTGTTCGCTATACGCTGCAAACCGGCTTCTGGTTGCCAACAATACCAGCCGTCGGCATCCAATGGCTGTTGCTGTGCATCAAACTCCAGATCAACCGGCACGCCAAGTTCTGTCAATAAAGCCAATTCAAAATTCCGCAGTACCGGCTGTAACAACCCCGGATGGGGCTGCGCAGCTTCCAGTGCATGGATGCTATGTTGATACAACGCAAACAGCTGCTCACTGCCGACATCTTGCGGCCAAATCCGGCACAGCAGCTCATTCAGATACATGGCACTAAATAAAAAATCACCTTGAAACTGCAGTGCCGGACGTTGCTCTTCCAACGTCCGTACTGTTTTTAATTCGCCGCGACCAGTTAATTGTACCGCCAGTAGCGCAAATTGTGGCCAGTGACTTCGACCGCCTTGTTTTTTACCCGGTCGGCGCGCCACGGCGCGTAACCTGCCCTGGTCCGGAATTAATAAATCCAGCAGCAGCTTATCGTCGCGAAAGGCGATGCTATGCAGCAGATAAGCAGGTACAAAGCCTTCCGGCATCTCAGTCTTCGCCGTATCCGAGACTGCGCAAGGCGCGTTCGTCATCGGCCCAGCCAGATTTCACTTTCACCCACATTTGCAGGAATACCGGCTGTTCAAACAAATCTTCCATATCTTTACGCGCTTCGGTGGCGATGGTTTTAATCCGCTCCCCTGCTTTGCCAATCACCATTCGTTTTTGCGTATCGCGCTCAACTAAAATTAACGCGGCAATATGGTAGTGTTTTTCTTCCCACTTAAAGCGTTCAATTTCAACGGTCACCGCATACGGCAACTCATCCCCTAAGAACCGCATCAGTTTTTCCCGGACAATTTCCGACGCCATAAAACGTTGCGAGCGGTCAGTAATGTAATCTTCCGGAAAGAAAAACTCACAAGGGGGCAATTGTTGATGCACGATTTCGCGCAGCGCGGGCACATTGGTGCCTTTTTCTGCCGACAGTGGGATGATTTGTAAAAACGTCAATTGCGAACCGAGCCATTGCAAATGTGGCAACAACTCTTCTTTGTCTTTGTACAAATCGACCTTGTTCACCACGAGGATCACTGGCTTTTTCGCCGCAATCAACCGGTTCAACACCATCTGGTCATCTTCAACCCAACGGGTCCCTTCAACCACAAAAATCACCAGCTCAACGTCCAGAATCGAACTCGCTGCTGCTTTGTTCATCAGGCGGTTAATCGCGCGTTTTTCTTCAGTGTGTAGACCCGGTGTATCAACGTACACCGTCTGATACTGACCGACGGTATCAATACCTACGATACGGTGACGGGTTGTTTGTGGTTTTTTTGAGGTGATACTGACTTTTTGGCCAATCAGCTGATTTAATAACGTCGATTTCCCGACATTTGGCCGGCCAACAATGGCGACCAATCCGGCAAATGTTTCACCGCTGGTTTGAGGCATTTCAACTTTCATTTTTTAATTGTTCCAACACCAGCTGAGCACAATCCTGCTCCGCTTTGCGACGAGAACTGCCAGAGGCAATCACAGCGGACATCCCGTCCACTGTACATTTGACGGTAAATGTCTGGTCATGCGCATCACCGAGAATTTCAGTCACTTCATAGAGTGGCAATGCCAGACGGCGCCCTTGCAAAAACTCTTGCAACAGCGTTTTAGAATCTTTTTGCACTCCGGGTTGAATTTGCAGCAAGCGACTCTCGAACCATTGCAAAATACGCTCGCGGCAAGCATCAGGCCCACCATCAAGGTAGATAGCCCCTAAAATAGCTTCGACGGCGTCAGCTTGGATCGATTCGCGCCTGGAACCGCCACTTTTTAATTCACCAGGACCCAAACGAAGAAATTCCTGAATATTCAACTCTTTGGCAATCTCAGCTAAAGTCACGCCCTTTACCAGTGAGGCGCGCATCCGGGTTAAATCCCCTTCGCGGGTTTTTGGAAAATTCTGATATAAGGCTTCTGCGATCACTAAACTTAAAATCGCATCCCCTAAGAACTCCAGTCGTTCATTGTGTTGTCCTTTGCAGCTGCGGTGGGTCAGCGCCTGCTCAAGCAGGGCTTGCTGCTGAAACTGGTAACCCAGTTTTTTCTGCAATGGAGCTAAAGATAATTGCATGCCTTTCCTTATTAACTCATCAGCTGGTGCGTAATACGCCAGCTTCACTTCTGCCACAAATGTGGCAGATGCTTCACCGAATACTTATCAATTCTAATCAAACCCGATTGTTGCCATAGCGTGGAGAGATCAGCTACTCCAATACAGTGACAAGCTGCAAAGCAGCTGACTATCAGCGTAGCTGCTATAGCGCAGAATATCCTGTCCGGCACGCCAAACACGCCAATACAACGAACGATGCGCAGCGATCACGGCTTTCAGATTGAGTCACTATCAATAACAGCGGCCAGCAAAGCTGGCCGTTGACAACAAAACTCAGAAACCGATAACGAAGCTGCGTTTATTCGATCGTACCTAAACGCTCAAAGCGAACACCCACCGGCACCCATCCAGGTACCCAGCTATTTGGGTCTTCACTAAATTCAAAACTCATCCATTTAAATACCGCTTTTCCAACCAGGTTTTGCTCGGGTACAAATCCCCAGAAACGGCTGTCGCGACTGTTGTCCCGGTTATCACCCATCATGAAATAATGTCCTTCCGGTACAATGAATTCATTCGTTGCTGAACCAGGCTGGCGATAATAGTTGTGGATAGGCTCCGGCAACATGGCATTTTGCAGAATATCGTAGCTAACCGATGGCCCTTGTTCAGTAAAGCGTTTTAACGGGTAAGGTCCGAAAAAGAACTCACCTTCGGACTTCAGCTCCTGACGCAGTGGTTCTAGCGTTGGGCAAGCTTGGGCTAATGATTTGTCACATGCTTTTTGGATATATAACTGTTTATTTTTATAAACAATCCGGTCGCCTGGTAAGCCAATGACCCGCTTGATAAAATCAACGGTTGGCTGTTCAGGATATTTGAACACTGCCACATCACCGTGCTGCGGTTTACCCGTTTGAATCAGCGTCGTACGCCAGACCGGATCTTTGACATCGTAAGAGTATTTTTCAACCAGGATAAAATCACCAACCAATAAGGTAGGCATCATTGAACCTGATGGAATTTGAAACGGCTCGTACAGAAATGAACGGAAAATCGTGATAATTGCTATCAGCGGGAATATCGACTGCGCAGTTTCAGCAATATAAGACTGTGGCGCAATTTGTTGTTTGGCTTCGTCACTGAGCGCAGCGCCGGCAGCGACTTCTGCCTGTGCGAGTTTTAATTTCCGCTTTGGTGCTAATAACACCGCATCAAATAACCAAATCAAACCACTACCGATGGTGAGTGCGACTAAAAAAATTGCGAAATACCCTGCCATGAAAAATCCAATCCTCGTTACTGTTTAAAAGTACTGTCTGGAAATCGGAGCTTACCGCTGATTGAAACGTTGTGGTGCGACGAGCACCACATTTAATTGTTACCAGCTGTAAGCAGACGACAAAGCGAATACTTCGTCGTCCTTCCGGGTTTATTTACCAACTTTCAATATGGCTAAAAACGCTTCTTGCGGCACTTCAACATTACCGACTTGTTTCATCCGTTTTTTACCATCTTTTTGCTTCTGTAAAAGCTTTTTCTTACGGCTGATATCACCGCCATAACACTTCGCTAAAACGTTTTTACGCATTTGCTTCACAGTTGTCCGCGCGATGACATGACTACCTATTGCCGCTTGAATAGCGATATCAAACATTTGACGCGGGATCAGTTCCTTTAGCTTCTCAGCCAGCTCACGACCACGGCCTTGCGCGAAATCACGGTGGCTGATAATGGCCAGCGCATCAACACGCTCACCATTGATCAGAATATCAACACGCGACATCTCTGATACCTGGAAACGTTTAAAGGCATAGTCAAGAGACGCATAACCACGACTGGTCGATTTTAAGCGGTCGAAGAAATCCATCACCACTTCAGCCATTGGCAATTCATAGACAACCGCAACCTGCCGGCCGTGATACGTCATGTTCATCTGCACACCACGTTTTTCAATACAAAGAGTAATCACGTTCCCTAAGTATTCTTGTGGCACCAGAATATGCGCTTCAACAATCGGCTCCCGAATTTCGTCAATATTACCCACAGGTGGCAAGTCACTCGGGTTGTCGACCATCACCAGTTCGCCAGATTTGGTCAATACTTCGTAAACTACGGTCGGTGCTGTTGTAATCAGATCCAGGTCGTATTCGCGCTCCAGGCGTTCTTGAATGATTTCCATGTGCAGCATGCCCAGGAAACCAATGCGGAAGCCAAATCCTAAGGCACTCGAGCTTTCTGGTTCATAAAATAAAGATGAGTCATTCAGGCTTAATTTATCCAAAGCGTCGCGGAAATCTTCATAGTCGTCAGACGACACTGGATAAACACCGGCATACACCTGCGGTTTGATCCGTTTAAAGCCAGGTAAAGCTTCTGCAGCAGGGTTTTTCGCAAGGGTTAAAGTATCACCGACCGGCGCACCTTTAATTTCTTTAATACCGGCAATGATAAAACCAACTTCACCGGTGCTTAAGATGCCGGTATTTTTGGCTTTAGGGGTAAAAATACCCACTTTATCGACTTCAAAAATCGCACCACTGGACATGATTTTGATCTTGTCTTTGGTCTGAATTGAACCGTGTTTCACCCGCACTAGAGAGACAACACCTTGATAGGGGTCAAACCAGGAATCGATGATCAGCGCTTGTGTCGGCGCATTAACGTCGCCTTCAGGACACGGAATGCCTTTGACGATCGTTTCCAGCACATCCTGAATACCAAAACCGGTTTTTGCTGAACATTGCACAGCACCCACAGCTTCAATACCGATGATATCTTCAATCTCTTCGGCAACACGCTCTGGTTCAGCTTGTGGTAAGTCAATTTTGTTCAGAACCGGCAGTACTTCCATGTTCATTTCTAAAGCGGTGTAACAGTTGGCAACGGTTTGAGCTTCGACACCTTGGCCGGCATCAACAACCAGCAACGCGCCTTCACAAGCGGCTAAAGAACGGCTGACTTCATAGGTAAAGTCAACGTGTCCTGGTGTGTCGATAAAGTTTAATTGGTAAGTTTGGCCATCGTTGGCGGTGTAATTTAACGTCACGCTTTGCGCTTTGATTGTAATACCGCGCTCACGTTCCAGATCCATCGAATCGAGCACCTGCTCTTGCATTTCACGGTCGGAAAGACCGCCGCAGAACTGGATGAGACGATCAGATAACGTCGATTTGCCGTGGTCGATGTGCGCTATGACCGAGAAATTGCGGATGTGAGATATTTTTGCCATTTTTTCCAATAAAAACTGAGCTAACTGGCGGAACGACGCGGCTGCATAGGGCGGCTGCACAATCCTGACCACAGATTAAAATTGCCGCGAATTGTACTTGAATTAGTGTATGGATGCTATGTGTTCTTTGGCTTTCAACATCAACCTTGCAGTGAGCGTATTCGCATCGGAGATTCTCAAAAAAACTCCACTGGAAAATAACCTTGTCTGGACGCCAAACTTAATAATTTTGGACCGTCAAATTTGGTAAAACTGCTAGCAATTGAACCTGTTGCTGCACTGAACCAAGGTTCAAGCTGAGCTTACGAGACAGCAACATGCCGCCGACACCACCGCCAATTGCTAAGAGCAACTGGCCTCCCTCGCTCCAGCCGGCGCTAAATGCCAATGCAAGAGCGCTGATGAAACTCAACAAGGGCAATAAATAAACCAGTAAAGCAGACTTCACTAGCACATCTTCATGAATACCAATTCGAACCTGTTGGCCAACCAGCAGCTCAGATTCAGATGTGGTTTGCGGTAAGAAAAAACGGTAATCACGCCGGGTCATCGCTTTAGCGACTACACCACTTGTGCAGCTGTCATTGGCGCTACACGCCTGACAACTGCTCACCACTTTGGTTTGCAACCAGACACCAGCAGCTTCGACCTGCACTACTGTTGCAATTTCCTCTACCATAACGTCGGGCTCCGGTTCAGTATTGCCGTGTCATAGATTGTCGCTATACGCACTTATTGCACAGCATTTGCGAGACGATGAGCCAGCGCAGCTTCCAAAGGCCCAATAACGGTAATATCCACTTTTTGCTTTGGTTGCACCAAAATGGTCGTTGCGCCGTCCCGATACGCTTGCTCAGGAACACCAGCGCTTGGCTGCACAAACACAGATATTTGATGCAAACCATCAGTAAGCAACCAAGAAGCAAGCATGGCGCCATTATTTGTAACGATAGGCAATTGCTCACTCACCAACTTATAACCATCTGGTAACCAATTTAGAGAAAAGTCACTCGTCAATGGTTTGATTACTTCAGGCAGCAAAACGGGGTCCGGAGCCAAGTCGGCAGTTAGCAACTGCGTCAACTCGGTCGAAAGTGTTGGTGTGACTTGTAAATGCACAACCATCCAGCGCTCGAGAACTTGATTATCTGCGTCGACGGTATCAACACGAAGTGGAAAACCTGTTTCTGCATCCAACCACAACCAATAACTAAAGCGACTACCGGCTAATGCTGTTAAACGCAACAATTGCGCTGTGCGACCAGATAATGACGTACTGCTTCCGGGCACCGCGTCATAGAGCTTCATTATATCGAGTTGGTTGTAAAACAAAATCGCAGGAAGTTCTTTAATGTAATGATTGACGGTGACTTGCACAGGACGGTCAGGCGTCGCGTAATAAACACGATCACCACGCCGGAAAGTATCAGTGCCAGTAAGATCTTGCGGAGTTAATTGTTCAAGTTCTGTTTTGACCGGAATTGCACCATCCGTCTGATGTACACCGTGTAACCAACGAAAGGTATTTATTTGATTTGCTCGAACCTGAACAAAAGTCAGGTCGAAATTAAATTGCCGAACGGCTTGCTGGCCGCGTTCGAACTGCAACCAACCATCATTACTCGCTGCTGCTGGCAACGCCAACAGCAGTAAACATACCCACCAGAAAAATGCTGGCATTATTAATTTCCGTGAGGCTGTTGCTCAACAACCGGTGAGGCTGTTTCAGCCTCTTTGCGTTGTGCTGCAGTTTGCTCCATCAACCGAATTTGCTGCTGACGAGCTTGCATTAATTCCTGCAAACGGCGCTGTTGCTCAAGCTTTAACTGTTGCTCTTGTGCCGCAAAACGCGAATCGACTGTGGTCTGGCTTAAACTTACCGGAGTCGCTACACCGCCAATAGGTCGGGTTTGCAACACAGGTAAAGGTGAGGTCAGAGCGTCATCAGGTGATTGCTGATTTTGTTGTACACCAACAATCGCCACTAACGCGACACTGGCAGCTATTGCACCTTGCATCACCGATTTAAGCCACGGTTTGTTGGCCGATGTTTTGAATCGGTTCCAGCGTGAAGTTACGAACACCGGCTGCAACTGAACCTGATGTTCTGGTTGCAATTGATGCGTCTCTTCTTGCTCAAGCAACAATTCAAAGCGGCTGCTAAAATCTGTATCTATCTGATCCGGAAGTTCTTTGCGAATCACGGACCCGATCATCTGATACCGTAACCACTGCTGTTGCAAGTCCGGGTCTTGTAACAAAGAGTCGAGCTGTTGCGCACTGATGCCTTGATTATCACTCGCGGCAGAAAGCCAATCTTGTTTTTCAGACGACATACATGTTCCTGTCTTTATTCATTAATCAGCTGATTAATGGTTTCAGCTGGCTGTCAATTGCTTCACGGGCGCGAAAAATACGGCTTCTAACTGTGCCTATCGGACACCCCATAACTTCAGCAATCTCTTCGTAACTCAGACCATCCATTTCACGCAACGTTATTGCTGTGCGTAATTCTTCCGGCAGTTTTTCAATCGTTTCAAATACTACGTGGCGGATTTCTTCGGTTAATAACAATTTTTCCGGAGAATCATGCACCTTTAACGCGTCACTTCCTTCGTAAGAATCTGCCTCTTCGGCATCTACATCGGTTGATGGCGGCTTACGCCCGTTTGCCACCAAGTAATTTTTTGCGCTGTTCACAGCAATTCGATACAACCAAGTGTAAAAGGCACTGTCACCACGAAACCCGGGCAATGCACGGTAAGCTTTAATAAATGCTTCTTGTGCTACATCTGCCACGTCTCCATGGTTAGAGACATACCTTGAAATTAAGTTCGCCAATCGGTGCTGATATTTTTTTACCAACAGATTAAAAGCTGCTTTATCCCCTTGTTGTACCCGCTGGACAATCTGCCAATCCAATTCTTGCTCGCTCATCCGAGCTTGTCCCCTGTTCTGCTTACTGCTAAATATTGCAACCGGCTCTTGTCAAACGTACCCTTATGACGAAGCCGAAGTGAAAAAGTTCGGTTTAGTAGATAAAAAAGTTACAATAGATTGATCCTGGCCGCACTGAATGTCATAAAGCTGTGGATTGCGGCGGTTATCTCGCCGTTCAACAGGACGAAAATTTATTTTAATTGATTCGTCATCTTCAGACCTGAGTTTTGTTGGATAAGTGTATCGCATGCAACAGCAAAAAGAACATCAATGTGACGTTTTAATTATCGGCAGCGGCGCAGCCGGTTTATCTCTGGCATTACAGTTAGCGAATCAACTGCAAGTGATTGTGCTAAGTAAAGGCACCTTACGCGAAGGCTCGACCTTGTATGCACAAGGTGGCATCGCCGCAGTATTTGACGAAAATGACAGTATTGATTCTCATGTTAGCGACACATTAATCGCTGGCGCCGGGCTTTGTGATGAAACGGCTGTGAAGTTTACCGCTGAACACGCCAAAACAGCGATGGAATGGCTTATTGACCAAGGTGTGCCTTTTGATCAATATCGTGATGATGATGGCGTACTCAAATATCACCTCACCCGCGAGGGTGGTCATAGTCATCGCCGTATTTTACACGCAGCTGACGCAACGGGACGTGCAGTACAGATTACCTTGGTTGACCAAGTCAAAGCACATCCAAATATCCGACTGCTGGAAAACTACAACGCAGTTGATTTGATCACGTCTGAAAAACTTGGACTGCCCGGCAAGCACTGCCACGGAGCTTATGTATGGAATCGCAATTCCGAGCAGGTGGAAGTGATTGCCGGACGCTTTGTTGCCTTAGCAACAGGCGGCGCCAGTAAAGTTTATTTATATACCAGCAACCCTGATGTCGCCAGCGGCGACGGCATTGCCATGGCTTGGCGTGCCGGTTGCCGTGTTGCCAATATGGAATTTAACCAATTCCATCCAACAAGTTTGTACCACCCTGATGCGCAGAATTATTTAATTACCGAAGCAATGCGTGGGGAAGGTGCATATTTACAACGCCCTGACGGTAGTCGTTTTATGCCGGACTTTGACGAGCGTGCTGAACTAGCGCCTCGGGATATTGTTGCGCGAGCTATAGATTTTGAAATGAAGCGTCTTGGCGTGGCCTGTGTGTACCTGAATATTAGCCACAAACCCAAAGATTTCATCATTGAGCATTTCCCGACGATTTACGCCAAATGCTTAAGTGTTGGTATTGATATCACCAAACAACCAATTCCGGTGGTTCCGGCTGCGCACTATACCTGTGGCGGTGTGATGACGAACCTTAACGGCCAAACCGATATTGCTAATTTGTATGCGATTGGCGAAGTAGCTTACACCGGGTTACATGGTGCAAACCGGATGGCGAGTAATTCACTGCTCGAATGTGTGGTATTTGCGCAAAGTGCAGCCCGTCATATTCTGGACCATCTGACAGCGAACACTATCAGCAATCAATTGCCGCATTGGGACGAAAGCCGGGTCAGTAACTCAGACGAAGAAGTGGTCATTACGCACAATTGGCATGAGCTTCGGTTATTTATGTGGGATTTTGTCGGTATTGTCCGTACAACTAAACGATTGGAACGGGCATTACACCGGGTCGAGCTGCTACAGCGTGAAATTGAAGAGTATTACCGGCATTTTAAAGTCAGTAATAATCTGCTGGAATTACGCAACCTGACGATGGTGGCAGAACTCATTATCCGTTGTGCCATGGATCGCAAAGAAAGCCGCGGACTGCATTATACATTGGACTATCCAGCACAAGCCCCACAACCAGCGCCGACGATACTGGTACCTAAAGAGCGAAACTAGTGGTCACTGGTTTTGTTTTAAACGGACATGGCGTAAAGACCACTAGCAAAAACACGGACCTCAAGCATGTTCGCCAGGTCCGGATTTAGTTCGATTTTTTCCGATACTTGATAATCAGCAGCACCACATAAATTTGCAATGCAGCGGTCGCAAGCTGACCGATGATCGATTGTAACTCAGTATATTTTTCTGCATAAATGTACAAAGACAGGTTGCCAATAGCAAACGCCAACCAAGTGAATGCTGGCACACCCTCCGAAGTTTTTGTTTTCAGTAAATGCCATAATTGCATCAACGTCGCCGCCGGAAAAATGACCGCCGGAATATAACCAATCCATTCAATTAAATTCATCAGAACCACAGCAACGCCGGTCTCGACCGGTCACAAAAAGTTAAAATTAGGAAAGCGGAATATAACGATAAGTTTGCAGAACAACAAGCGTTAAACTGAATCTGACGCTCGCTGCTGCCACCGAATAAGCTGGCAATGTCTGGCAAGGGCTCGAAAATCTGGTGCGCTGAAATTATCCTGATACAACCATCGCTGCTGGGTCTTTTGCTGTAAGTCTTGCCAAAACAACAAAATCCCCCAACTGCAAATCAAACTTTGCGGTAATAACACACCTTGCGGCAACCGATCGCCAAGCCAGCGCAGTTCACCGTTTTGAGCAATCGCTAACATCGTGGTGGTCAGCGGCTGTTTCCAACTCTCTAATAATAGATAACAGCCTATCAGCATCAGCAAGCTGCCGAGCCACAGCTGCCACCCGCGAACAGGTAACAGCAGCACCGAACAAAGCAGTAACAACAACCCGCAGCTATAAGCCAGATGCCGCCAGCGGGATGGACGTAGCGCCAGACTAGACGCGTACACGCCGGACAATGGTTTCCACCAAGCTTTGTACTGCAGGATCTGCAGCTTTGCCATGCCCCATGAACCAGGCAAACAAATCAGGATCGTCGCTGGCTAACAGTTGTTCAAACACTTGTTTTTGTTCCAGACTAAGTGCGTCGTAACCATCTTCAACAAAAGGTGCTAACAGAATATCAAGCTCCAGCATGCCACGACGGCAAGCCCAGCGTAATTTTGGTTTGGACATTAATTCAGGCATGAAAGTCTCTCTAGATGAACATCGGTTTATTCTAACAAATAACCCTGTCGGGGGTTGTGCTTTTCGCCGTTTCGCCCAATGATCTGAACATTTAGTTTGAAAGCGAATTACACAATGCAAAGTTCATGGATCAGTGCCGACCAACTAGCACAATTATCAAACGACGCAGAACGGGCTTTTATCAGTCCATTACCCGCTTTTAGCGTCATTCGGATCAGTGGCCCTGATCAAAAAAAATATCTGCAAGGGCAGCTGACTTGCGACGTGAACAGCCTGCAGCCACATCAATTCCTGCGCGGGGCACATTGTGATGCCAAAGGTAAGATGTGGGCGACTTTTCATCTGTTGGAAGATGGCGAAGATTTATTGCTGCTCGGTTTTCGCGACGAAATTCAAGCATCGCTACTGCAATTGAAAAAGTTCGGCGTTTTTTCCAAAGTCAGTTTTCATGAAACTCAAGACAGTCTCGCAGTATTGGGGATCAGCGGGCCGGATGCCGATTCCTTACTCCCCTCGCTTGGCTTCTCGTCTGTTCCAGCGACCGGTTCAGTCACGACCATTGCCGGTGGCCAACTGCTCGCATTGGCACCACAACATTATATTTTGGTGTTAACTGTTGATGCTGCGCGCACATTGCTACAACAACGTGGCGACGTACTCGCCGCACCAACCCGTTTTTTACAGCAACATATCCTGCACGGCTTACCTTACCTTGAGCAGGCACTGATAGGCGCCTACGTGCCGCAAAACTTAAACTTACAGGCCATTGACGCGATTAGTTTCAGCAAAGGCTGTTATATCGGTCAGGAAATGGTGGCACGGATGAAATATCTGGGCAAAAATAAACGGGCGACTTATATCCTAACCGCAGAAAGTGAAGAAACTCCGGCAGCGGGCAGCGATATTGAAGTACAATTAGAGCAGAACTGGCGACGCAGCGGTGTTGTCATCAACGCAGTAAATATCCATGGCGAGTTGTCTGTGTTGGCGGTACTGCCAAACGACATCAATCCGGAAGACCATTTGCGGCTGGCCAGTGAACCTGAAACCAAGTTCAGGATCAAAGCCCTTCCTTATTCTTTAAATTAATTTGAGGTTTGCATGACCATTCAATCCGACAAAGTCGTTGCCATGCACTATAGCGTCAGCGACGCTGCAGGCAACGAACTCGACAGCTCTTTTGGCGGCGAGCCATTGGTATTTATTCACGGTAGCGGTTCACTGATTATCGGTCTGGAAAATGCACTGGTTGGCAAACAAGCCGGTGATAAATTTGCAGTTGAAGTACCGGCAGCTGAAGCTTACGGCGATCGCCATGAAGAACTGACACAAGCGGTGCCGCGCAATCTGTTTGAAGGCATGGAAGTTGAAGTAGGGATGCGTTTTCGCGCTGCTGGCCCGGATGGCCGTGAGCAATCAGTGATTGTGTTAGATGTCACCGAAGATGAAGTGGTTGTTGACGGTAATCATCCGTTATCTGGCATCGATTTAACTTTTTCAGTCGAAATTTTGTTGGTTCGTGATGCCACCGAAGACGAGTTAGCTCATGGTCATGCCCACGGCATTGACGGTCATTCAGGCCACTAATTTGTTTTGAGCGTTCAGAAAACTAATCAATTCCACGCGCACGCGGTGCCATATTGTGCTAGTTTTCTGAACGTAATCCCTGATCACTCCTCAGTCACAAACGCCTCAATACAAGTAACAAACTCTTGGTCTGACCTGTAAAAACTGTTATAAAATCTGCATTGCCGCTGTTTGAGTCAACCCAATGTCTTGTCGTTACCAACCCAGAATTCAGCGCGCACCATCGCAGCTGATTGATGCCACCGGACAACCCGAGTTTGGCCTTTTTGACCAATCCGTGCCAGAACTCAATTTGGCGCAATTTGACTACAGAACCGTGCTGGATAAACCAGCAAACCGACTCAGCAAACACTTCGCGCAAAAACAATTCCAATTTATAACAGTGAGTTGCAACGATTGGCTGTTGGCCGTTGCAATTGCCGATATTCGATATGCCAGCTCAGGTTTCGCTTATCTTTATCAGCAGGATGCGGCGACCTTTGAAAAAGGATTATTGCTGCCATTGCAGCTCGGCTGCCAGATGAGTAAATCGCCGACCGCCGGTTTGGCAATTTTACACGCAGGGAAAACCCGCTGGAGCATTGAACCGGGAATGGATAACTGGCAGTTACACATCGATTGTGGTCCGCTGCAAGCCAGTCTCATGCTGCATAAACAACAGCAATCGCCATTGGCGATGTGTACACCGACCGGCTATCAGGGATTTACCTATACTGAAAAAAACAATGCACTCGCCGTTACTGGCCTGCTGTCTTTGGCCGGTAAAACCTTTCCTGTACAACAAGCCACTGCGGGTTATGATTTTTCTGCCGGTTTTATGCGTCGCCAGACCAACTGGCGCTGGGCTTCCATCAACACAGTCATTGATGGCCTACCTTTTGGACTGAATTTGGCCGCGGGTGTGAACGAAACAGGGCTTTGCGAGAATGCATTGTGGCATCAGGGCACCATTCAGCATCTGAGTCCGGCTCAATTTCAATTCAACCGCTACCAAAAAGAAAGCAGCTGGCAGATCAGTACTTTATGTGATGAAGTTGCTCTGCAATTCACACCAATATTTTGCCGTCAGGAGCGAGTACAAGCTGGCCTTCTGGCGAGTAATTTTCGGCAATATGTCGGGCATTACCAGGGAGAAGTACAATTGCAAGACGGTAAAACGCTCCAACTCAACCAATGCCTGGGTTTGGCCGAAGACCATTATGCCAAATGGTAAACGCCTTGTTTGATTCTGTTATTGTTTCCGTTATTGGATCTATTATTTAATCTGTATTTACCAGGAATAGCTGATGAAAAAATCTATGTGTACTTTCAGAAACTTAAAAGCTGTGATGCTGCCATTGGCCACCATACTCAGTTTACTGCTCGGAGGTTGTTCACCAAAAGAAGTTGGTGATGTAAGCCTGGGCCTTTTCACCACTAAAGACATTAAAATTCAGACTTTTAATGATCCAGCGATCAGTGGTGTCACTTGCCATATCAGTCATGTTGAAGCCAATTTAGATCTGGCGGACCCATCAGATATGTCGATTGCTTGCCGTCAAACCGGTGAAATCACCGCTGCGATGCTTAGTAAAATTGATAAATCCAAATCCGGCGAAGTGATCTTCGCCACATCAAAAAGTATTTTGTTTAAACATTTAAAAATCAGAAGGATTTTTGATGCTGACAACAGAACCTTGATCTACTTGTCGTATTCGACCAAAGAAAGTGTCGGCAGTGACAAACACTCGTTAACCACAGTACCGCTGTGGGGTACGCAAGCTTGGCAAGAATTAGAGCAAAATAAAGCCGTGACTAAATAAGCGGCCGCTCCTGATAAAAAATCAACCGGCACTCCCTGTGGCAGTGCCGGCTGCATTGATTACAACTTATAAATATTATCCGCAGCGTCGCGGTCGATCAATTTAATCAACGGGTCGACTCCGACAAACTTCGCGTCTTTGCTGACAATGATTTCCAGTTTGTTTTCACCACTTTTCAGCAGATGTTTTTGCCAATACAACTGTTTTGGTTGCTTTTCAAATGCATCTGGATCCTGATCAAAGACGCCAATATCAACCATCTCTGACAACGGCTGCTCCGTTTCGCTCCCTTTGCCATCAGCCGTCAGCTTGGCCGCTTGGATCGTCAAGCTCAGTTTCAACTGGCCATCTGGCAACGCCTCACTTTTGACTTCTTTTAGCCTTAAGTCATACAGAGTAATATTCACAAACAGATCATCAATCAAGGCTTGATCCTGTGCATTAACTCCAGCTTTTAAGTGTCGAAGTAAATCAAGGGTTGTCGGATAGGGCGAATTTTTATACTGAAATTCTTGTAAGAAATTCTTCAGATTTTGGTCAAGTAACGTCACGCCTAAGCGATCTTTTAACGCCATCATCACGACCGAGCCTTTACGATAATGAATGTATCCTTGGTTTTCTGCGCGCAATAATGGCATTTCCTCAACACGCTCGCCGCCCCGATCCCGCAGGTATCGATCCAGCTCATACTTCAGAAATTTACGTAGTTTAACCTCACCATACTTGCGCTCCATCACCCGCAACGCACTGTATTGCGCCAGCGTTTCCGGGATCACGGCACCGCCTTGCACATTCGCACTACCTACCTGATGACCCCACCATTGATGGGCCATCTCGTGCGCCGTGACATAATAAGCCATGTCAATTTCATCTTCGTCCCGTAAGTCGCTGATAAAGCCAATCTTTTCCGAATATGGCACGGTGTTGGCAAAAGATTGTGCAAAACTACGGTAGCCTGGGAACTCGATAATCCGCAGTTGTTGATGCTGATAAGGACCAAAGGCGCTGTTAAAATAATCCAGCGAATCTTTCAGCGACATCAGCATCCGATCGACATTCCAGTGATGATCCGGATGGTAATACACTTCCATCGACACGCCCTGATACAGCTCTTTTTTCACTGCCAGCCGCGCTGATAAAAATGAATAGAAGTTAAACATCGGTTTATCCATTTTATAGTGGAAATACCGCCGCCCGCCTTCTAACCATTCTTTTTGCAGATAACCAGGTGCTATGGCAATCTGGTCCGGCGCGGTCGACAAGGTGATTTCGAACTGAATAAAGTCTTCACCCCGACCAAAAGCACTTTCATTATACCGGCTGCTGTCTTCAAGCTTGTGGGCGCGCTGTACCGGTTCCAATCCGCGTTTGCTGCGCTCATGCCGTTCTTGGATCTCCATCCCGGCTTGATAGCCAAATTGTGGCAGTAACTCCGAGTTATTAATGAAAGTGCCGTTTTCAACCAAAGAGGTATCAACACCACTATTCACAAAACCCAGCGTCTGGCGTATCAACGTTATTTCAACTTCAGTTGTGGCTCCCGGTGCCAGTGGCGTCGCAAACTCTAACCAAGCCGTATTAAAACGAGGATCAACCGCAGAAAGTGTGGCACCAGGCACATTGACCTGAACATCACGACTGAATTGCGGCAAATGAACTAACATTTTGCTGATCGGGGTCGCAAACTTATTCGTCATTTGCTGGACGACTTTTGCTTTCACCATTCGTTCTTCAGGCACGATGTCGATGGTTGCTTTGACATCAGTAGCCACCAATATCGGGTCATCGCGATATTGCTTCATGGCTTTTTCATAGTCAGCCTGGACATCCATCCGCTGATCGGCGGTGTAGAACTGATTCAGCACCCGGGTATTGTAATAAATCCAGCTGCCAGTGCTGACAAATAGCAGCAAGCCCAAGACAATGGCTACTTGTCCGTGACGACCTACCTGGTAACTGAATAACTTGGCGCGACTACGCAAGCTTTGTGCCGGGCCTCGCTGATAAAAACCATACCCAAGTACAAACAAGCCAAGCACTAATCCTGACCAATACAGCATGTACCAACTATGACTTTCTAAAGTCCAGCCAAAGCGGTTTAAGTCAGAGAATGGTGCATCCGGGGACTGAGCGAAGTGGAACATTCGATGACTGAAGCCCCACGAATCCAGCACTAAAGTCGAGATAAAAAACACCACGAAAATCAACATACCGACATACTTATTTGGACTCAATACCTGAATCACAAACGCCAGCACCACCAGCATCATCGAAGGCAATAACTGAAAATAGCCAAGCCGTATCAAATATTGACTCAGGTCCAGCACTTCCATGCCATTAAATAACTGATAAATCATCGTCGTAATCGCAAACACTGAATACAGCACTGCCATTAACAACCAGACGGCTGTCAGTTTCGATAACCAGAACACCATATTTGACACCGGCAGACTATCGACGATATCGCCAATCCCGGCAGAACGTTCACGCCAGACCACTTCAGCACAGTAATAAGAAATGATAATAATGAACAAAATACCGGTGGAGCTGACGATCAAATCGACCATGGTCTGCGTTAATGGCCAGTCGGCAGTACCGTAAAAGCCCCGTGGATCAATCAGGCCTGCGACTAACTCAAAAATGCAGAATAACCCAAGGATGATAAACGGCAGGCTAAAGAACACCTGACGCATTTCAAAACCAGTGCGCAGAATAAATTGCTGCCAGCCAGAAGATTTTCCTGCCGCCGTTTTTAACACCGCCAGCGAAACTTCAGGGACTTGCAGTACTTTCGTTATTTTTTTACCAGAAGCTTTTGCCGCCAGCGTTAATTTTCTAAACACACCGCCGAAGAACAGCAGCAATACCGAACCAACGCCTAACCACAGCAAACGGTTGTAAAGCAGCACGCCACTTAACTCGATCATTTGGGTATTTTTATCATGGACAGTCCAGTACCGCGCCACATCGGCAAAGGTTCGAACACCAAAAGGATCTAACAGCGCCGCTAAGGTGCGGTAGGCTGGCTCACGCGCGAAGTTACCCGCAATGACATACATGATAAATACAGCAACAGCGACCAGATACATCGCCATCACCGAACGAAATTTATTCGCGATGGCAAAAAATAACGCCGAAAGGACAAACAAGGTTGGCAATGAAAACAGGACATAGGCCTGAAAATAATAAGTCAGCACCGTGGGGCCCATTCGCTCCTGATCAACCCAAGGCATCAACGAGCCAATCAGGGTGCCAAATGGCACAAAGGTAAACACCATTGCGACCACGGCATAAGCACCGATAAAACGGCCCAACTGATATTGCCAGCTCACCAGTGGTTTACTGTACACCAGCTCTTCCATCTGACTGGCGCTGTTGCGCAGCGCGGTGCTGCCGACAAAGTTCACCACCAAAAACATCGAAAATATCGACATGATCAACAGCGTCTGATTGATCGCAAAAGGGCCATTGCCCCACACTTCACCACCACCGCCAATCCGCACCGACTCAGACGAAGCAGCAAAAAAAGTCAGCAGAAAAAACAATAATGAAGTGACATAAAATGACGGCTGGCGCAGGTAATAACGCCATTCAAAGCGAATAAGTTGCCAAAGCATGGTAAATTCCTCAGGCAGATTGCCGCTGACGCGCATTGAACAAAGTGGAGAAATACACGTCTTCCAGACCTGCCGGTGTCGCGTTAAACCCCTGAGGTTGTGAAATTGAGAATACGTTTAATACAGTACGGCCTGCGAATAGACGCTTGGAAATAACCGGCAATTGTTGTTCCAATTCCAGCGCTTCGGTTTGCGATACCGTTTTGCTCCAGATTTGCCCTTGCAGCTCATCAACCAGTTTTAATGGCTCGCCTTGTAGCAA
>JAHJNE010000417.1 GCA_018820995.1 Gammaproteobacteria bacterium
GCATTGGATTTAGCAAACGGCTTAACGACACCTAGCGAAGGTAAAGTGTTGCTGGTCAATAAAAGCGACGCGATTGAAACGACATTTTTGATTGGTGGGCCAGGTGTTACGCAATCGAATCCGGATTATGTGGGGATCAGCGTGATTAATACGGTGCTGGGCGGGCGGTTTACGTCGTGGCTGAACGACGAGTTACGGGTGAATAGCGGCCTAACCTACGGCGCACGGTCTGGTTTTGAACGCTATTCCGCCGCCGGTTTGTTTTCAATCAGCAGTTTTACCAAAACCGACAGCACCAAAGCGGCGCTTGATTTGGCTTTAAAAACCTACCAAAAGTTATGGTCACAAGGCCTAGATCAAGCCACGCTCGACTCGGCAAAAGCCTATGTGAAAGGCCAATTCCCGCCGCGGTTTGAAACTAATGCCGCTTTGGCTGGTTTATTGTCTGACATGTATTTGTATGGTTTTACCGAAGATTACATCAACAGTTTTCAAAGCAAAGTTGAAAGCCTGACACTGGATGAAAGCAAAAGACTCATCAACAGCTACTTTCCAAAAGACAAGCTGCAACTGGTGCTGATTGGCAAAGCCGAAGCCATAGCGCCGCTCGCTGCCAGCTACGGCAAAGTAACTCAGGTTGATATCAAAGCGACGGGCTTTGGCCAATAAATCGCAGTTGGTGTTTTAGTGCACTAAACCGTGGTAAAAAAATGACAACAGAGATGGGCAACTTCGGTTGCCCTTTTTTATGGGGCGATTTTTTTGGACGAGGTGTGATCTGCTGGTTGGTGTAGATCGGCTTCGTGCCTACGTAAGATAAACCGAAGTGGCCAACGCAAGATAAGCCGAAGCGGACAGCTTTATCTGTTCAGCCTGAAAGTGATTTTTGGCCATCTCCTTGCTGAAACATCAAGACTCACTACACTAAAGTTAATTAAAGGTTAATTACGGGTTTTTTATGTTTCGTCTTTTGCTCTTCATCTGCTGTTTTCAGCTTAGTGCTGCGACCAAACCCGATCTGCTGCTGGCGCAGGTGTATCACGATGCCATTGATGTACAACAATATTGGATCAGCGAAAAGCTAGATGGAGTGCGGGCGTTTTGGAATGGTCAGCAGCTTATGACGCGCGGTGGCCAGATCATTGCAGCACCCGCCTGGTTTGTCGCGGACTTTCCTAACACAGCATTAGATGGCGAACTTTGGATGGCCCGCAATCAGTTTGCGGCGACTTTTAGTATTGTCAGTAAACATATTGCGGTAGACAGCGAATGGCTGCAGATGCGTTATTTCATTTTTGAACTCCCAAACGCCGCCGGCACTTTTACCGAGCGTATCAACGCCATGCAAGCCATAATTCAGCAACAAAATAGCCGTTATTTAGCCGTAATACCGCAGTTTCGGATCGCTGATCAAGCATCGTTACAGGCCAAGCTGAAGAAACTGGAAACACAAGGCGCCGAAGGTCTGATGCTGCATCATCAGGATGCATTGTATAAAACCGGCAGAAGCAGTGATTTACTTAAACTCAAAAGTTATCTGGATACCGAAGCCGAAGTCATCGGTTACCGGCCAGGCAAGGGAAAATATCAGGGGCAGGTCGGCGCGTTAGTGGTAAAAAGCCCCGACGGCAAAGTCTTTGCACTTGGCAGTGGTTTAACCGATGCGCTGCGCCAAAACCCGCCCAAAATCGGCACCCTGGTTACCTATCGTTACAACGGTTTGACCAAGAAAGGCATCCCGCGGTTTGCCCGTTTTTTGCGGATCAGGCAGGAATAGGAGTAGCGGATTGAAGGTGAAATGCGAGAGTTGCCGGGAGGACAACACGCAATTCACGTTGTGCAGAAGCTCTTTGTTACTAATTGTGCACCACAAACAGCTTTAAACACTGCTATTCGCCTCATATATTGAGTAGATTGAAGACTATATTCACCACACTGAATGGAGATAAATGTACTGTGGATTTGGTAACAGGCCGACTTGCCCAATCCAACAATAAGCGGGTGAAAGTGCTAAATCGGTTGTCAGAGTCGTTGTCGCTCATCAGGGATATTTCTAGCATCATCACCAGTTCAATATTTTCCACAGGTCTAAAAGTCGCACCGAATTTTGGGTAAAAAGACAATCGTAAACAGGTCTTTTGATGCGGCTGGATAGGACAAGTTAAGTGAAATGGTCTGGGGTGTACTGTTGAGCTAGGAGTGTGCTTTAAAAGAAAACCCCAATAGAGCTCTTTACAATTCTTTGAGCTGATTTTCATCTAGCGAAGTGGAGGTAATTCTTTTGGTGAACGACCTCCGAGACATTTACTCAACGTTCTGGATCTGTTTGTTGATTTGAATTTTTATGCTATATAAATCATTTGCTTACTTTTGTATTTTTTCGTAATACTGAGTGATACCCACCATTTTACCCACCAAGCAAATTGTGCCTATAAACTACA
>JAHJNE010000418.1 GCA_018820995.1 Gammaproteobacteria bacterium
AATGGGGTAAACAAATCGGCTGGCCTTTGAGTACAGCTTTGGCGTCGGAAATCGCCTGCTCAATATGATGAGTCCCTGGCATTCCTCGCATCAATAGCAATGGGTGTATTTGTACCGCTAGTTCAGCACGTTTTGATTGACTAAGATAATAATCATCCAGCGATATGCTACCTGCCGCCACTCCCTGCAGTTGCGCATATTTGACCAATAAATTCGCCAGTGTGGTTTTACCAGTCCCTTGTGCACCAGAAATCCCAATAACGGCTGGGTACGGCCTTTGCTCGACTTCATGTTGTGGTGATAGAAATTGATGTACCCGCGACCACAACTGCATTATCAAAGTACGATAATTATCCCTGTCATCGGCGTTTTTAAATAAACGACTAAGGTGATATTCAAAGTTGTCTTGATGCACAGGATCCTTTACCAAGCAGGATTTACGATGCTGTCTGCCAATTTGGTGACTGAAAACAATCACCGTCATGATGCCCTACACTAGAGATCATGACGGTCGACGTAAAGCGCAAAGAATTACTGCGCTACTCGCTTTGTTTTTGATCGGTCAATCGTTCAAGTTCAGCCGGGTCGGCCTGATTAAACTCAGTGATAAAGATCTGCCAGAATGCCAGAAATAGTGCCGCAATGAGTGGCCCAATCACGAAGCCGTTAATTCCAAGCAAGGTAATGCCACCTAAAGTTGAAAATAACACCATATAGTCGGGTAGTTTCGTGTCACGACCGACTAAGACCGGCCGCAAAATATTATCAGCAAGGCCGATCACCAAAGCGCCGTAAGCAATTAATACCGTCGCTTGCCACCATTGTCCGGTGGAGTACAAATACAAGGCCACCGGAAACCAGACCAATGCGGCGCCTATCGCTGGTAATAAACTTAAAAACGCCATCACTACGCCCCATAATATTGGAGCTGGCACATCGAGCACCCACAGAATAATGCCACCCAGCAAGCCCTGCACCACTGCCACCACTAAATTGCCTTTCACAGTTGCACGCGTGACTTCAGCAAATTTAGCAAACAACATCCGCTCTCGTTCATCCCCCAGTGGCAAAGCCAAGATAAACAATTCAACTAGCTTAGAACCATCACGCAGTAGAAAAAATGCCAAGTAGAGCATCAGGCCAATATTTAAAAATAACCCGGCAGCATTTTGACCAACCGCCAAAGTTTGTTGCGCCAACATTCTGCTACCCGCGACGGCAGCTTCAGATAAACGCTGTTTGATATTGTCGGTATCCACACCAAATTCTTGCAAGGTATTGGTTACAAGCGGAAAAGCATGTCTTACTTTATCAAGTGTTGCCGCAGGATTTAGTTCACCCTGTTCAATCCGTTGATAAAAGTTGATCCCTTCCTGAACAAAAGAAGCACCAATCGCCAACAATGGCAGTACCACCAGAACAACACATATCAACAAAGTTAGGGCTGCCACCCGATTGGGCTTATTGCCAAATTTTTTTATTAAAATTGTTTGCAGTGGATAAAAAATAACAGTTAACGCTGTAGCCCAGAAAATAGCGCCGAAAAATGGCTCCAGTACGAGGCCAAAGGCTAATGTCACTACAAATAACAATCCGAAAAAAAACCGCCGCTCTAATTGCGCATGCATTATGTTTAATTCTCCTTAAAAATCAGCCGCTATCCTAGCACGTGCACACCCAAATCCAATCATTACTACCGGCCTTTTGCAAGTCGCAGATAGTTGAGACTGGCCCGAAGCGCTGCAGCTTTGATTGGTTTAGCCAGGAAAATCATCCCGACTTTTTTAGCACGCTCTGGTAAATCAGGCTCTGGTGCAGCAGATACCAAAATAGCGGGAACATCAGGCCAATATTGTTGTAACTGTTGGTATAAATTCAAGCCGTTCTGATGCTGCCCCAGCTGATAGTCAAGGATCAACACATCAGGTGCGACAGTGGTTTTAGCAAGCATCAGCGTACTGTCAATATCATGGCAGCTCTTTAGTTGGCCGACACCCCATTGTCGAAGTAAAGTTTCAAGCGCAGCCAAATTCGTTACATCATCGTCGACACAACAAATTGAAAAATCTGCAAAAGGGCTATTGCTCGCAGCAGCAACGGGAGCGGCATGCTCTGGACTTGCTGCTACGGCCACCACGCCCAGCAACGGAACGCTGAGTCGAAATACCGAACCTTTGCCAAGCACGGATTTAACCTCAAGCTGATGGCCCAAACTTTTAGCCATCCGTTGCACTACAGCCAGCCCAAGACCAACGCCGGGCTCGCCACGAGACGTCGCATCAACCCGATAAAAGTCATCAAAAATATATGGAATGTCTTGCTCAGCAATACCAGGACCGGTATCCCACATTTCAATACAAATCGTTTGTCCACGTCGCCGGCAACCTAACAACACTGTGCCTTTGGGAGTATATTTAATCGCATTAGAAAGCATGTTTTGTAAAATTCGTCGCAGATAAGTCGGGTTACTTTGAACCAGATACGGTGTCCCTCTAACTTTTAGCCGCAGGTTTTTCTGTGCTGCCAGCAATGAGTATTCATCCCGCAACTGTGAAAGTAAACTGAACAACTCCACTGATTGACGAGCTGGCTCCAGCTTCCCATCGTCCAGTTTTGCAATTTCTAATAGGGTCGAAATTAACTCTTCAGTGGCTTTCAGGGAATTATCTAACTGCCCAATCATCGCTTGCTGTCGGGCTGGTTCGGATTGTTCCTGCAAAGCAGCGGTAAATAATCTGGCCGCGTTTAAAGGTTGAAGGATATCGTGGCTAGCCAGTGCTAAAAATCGTGTTTTGGACGCATTGGCGCTTTCAGCTTCTGCTTTTGCCAACAACAGTTGCCGTTCGGTCACGCCGCGTAAATCTATTTCGTCGCGCAACTCATCGTTGATTTGACTAATTTGCTGCGTTCGTTCCAACACGCGTTGCTCTAGATGTTGTTTGGCCTCAGCCAGTTGCTGTACCGCTTTGACGTGGTCGGTAATATCGGTAAAACTGGTGACAAAACCACCACCGGGGATCGGATTTCCGCGCATCTCCAGTACAGTACCATCCGGTCGAACCCGCTGAAACACATGCGGAGTCCCGCGCAGCATATGCTGCAGACGTTTCTGTACATGTTCTTCCGCACTACCCTCGCCGCATAAGCCACGCTCAGCATTAAACTGAACGATATCTGCGATTGAGCGGCCTACCCGCACCATTCCTTCCGGATAATTGAACATCTCCAGATACCGCCGGTTCCAGGCGACTAATTGAAGATCGCGGTCGACCACACTCACTCCCTGGCTTAAATGCTCCAGTGTTGAAAATAGAATTTTGCGCGAAAACTGAATTGCCTGCCGCGTATCGTCAAATAATGTCACCACATCTTCAAACGCCATTTGACGTCCGTCCAACACGGCATTAACCATCGCTGCAGCACTTGAAGAGCCAATAACACCAGCAAGTTCGCGTTCTATATGGCGCACTAACGCTGGCTCTGGCGGTTCATCCATCGCTGGCGGCTGTAATTGGCGACGGCTAAATTCGGCAATCGACTCTGCTGCGCGATTGACGCCGACAAATCGCTCCAACAGTGTTTTTAAATCCTGACCATAAATCCGGCTGCGGCGCGCGGTTTTTACTTCATCAAATGGCAAATTTGGTTTGACAAAAGCAACCGCTTGCAGCCGGTCGTTTAAATCTGTTTTATGCAATAACGACATACCAACATAAGCCAACAAATTAAGTCCAAGCGACCAAAATACACCATGGCTCAGTGGGTCCAGTTTTAGTCCGAATAAGCTGGTTGGTCTGAGCCACTGTTGACCAAACAAACCCTGTTGCATGATGGAGGTATCAAGAACGCCAACACTCACAAGTTGCGGTAACATCAAGCAAAAGAACCAAAGCGTGAATCCAACCGCAACACCGGCATAAACACCAAGCGCATGACCATGCCGCCAGTACAAACCACCAAGTACCGCAGGTGCCAATTGAATAATTAAAGCAAACGCCAGTAAGCCAGTTTCCGCCAGCTCATAATTACGAGCAAACAAACTGTAATAGCCATACGAGAGTGCCATAACCACGACAATCATTAATCGGCGAACACGCAAGATAAGCGGACTATAATCACCGGCCAGTTTTTCATGTGGGCTGACACGTAGCAGCGTCGGCATCACGACATCGTTACTAATCATGGTGCTGAGCGCTAAAGTTGCGATGATAATCATCGATGTTGCGGCCGAGAATCCGCCAATAAATACCAAAGCACTAATACTTTCCCAGCCCTGACTTGCCGGCAGTAACAACACAAAACTATCCGCTCGCGTTAACTGCTCAGGAAACAATTGATAACCCGCCAGCGCGATAGGAAGCACTACTATCGTCACCAATAACAGGTAACCACTAAACCAACGTTTCGCCTGCTTTAAATGATTCGGCGCCACATTTTCAACAAAAGTGACATGGAACTGACGTGGCAATAAAAAGATCGCCGCCATCGCCAACACCGTTTTAGTGATAAAAGCTAAGATGCTAAAAGGCTCAGTACTGCTGCGAGTTGCCGCATACTGGGTAAAATCACTCAGAATGTTCCAGGGTCGGTCCAGTACAAACCAAGAGACCGCTAAAGCTAAGGTTAAAAGTGCCGTCAGTTTAATCACCGATTCAAAGGCAATCGCAACCATCACGCCACGATTTTGCTCGGTTAAATGCACTTTGCGCGTACCGAACAAAATGGCAAAAAGAGTCATCGTCATGGCACTGAGTAAGGCGGAATCCAGCCACCAGGCAGCCTTCGCACTCTCCGGTTGTCCTAACAACACCTGATAAGACGCCGCAACCGCTTTAAGCTGTAACGCGATATAAGGCACCACAACAATCAGACATAACAAAGCAGTCATCGCCGCGATAGAATGGCGTTTTCCATAACGGGCACTGATAAAGTCGGTAATAGACGTGACGTTGTGCTTTTTGGCGACAAACAGCAATTTACGTAGCACACGTTGACCAAAAACGAACACCAGAAACGGGCCTAAATAAATAGGGACATAGTCCCAGCCCGAACTGATTGCCGAACCAACTGCGCCATAATAAGTCCAGGAAGTACAATAGACTGCAAGCGCCAGACTATAAATCAGCCCCCCATACTTTCGTAGTAGGTGATCGGAGGCGTGACGTTCAGCCCAGTTGGCAATGAGAAACAATCCACCGACATAAAGTAATGCCAATACAGCAACAATCCACGCAGCCACACACTTCTCCATGACTTTATACAGTGACAACTATCTACTAATGTTCGTCAGCCTCTGGCTGATGTCAATACTACGCTATTTTCCTTCGACTAAAGTCGGGCTTACGCGTTATCACTCAACTGCTAGATTAATGCTGCTCGTAACTATAACAAGAGGAAACAACAATGACGGTGCAAGATAAAAATGCAAAGGCATATTGGCAAGCCAATTTGCGTTTGATTATCGGCAGCCTAATCATCTGGGCGCTGGTGTCCTATGGTTTTGGCATCTTATTCCGGCCTTTGCTTGCTGGAATTGCAGTAGGCGGAACTGACCTTGGCTTCTGGTTTGCACAACAGGGCTCGATTATTACCTTTATCATTCTGATTTTCTTCTATGCATGGAAGATGAACAAACTTGATAAAGAATTTGGCCTTGATGAGGAGTAACACCTGATGAGCCAATTTGCTATCAATATGATTTTTGTCTGTGGCTCTTTTGCGCTTTATATCGCGATCGCGATATGGGCCAGAGCCGGTTCAACCAAAGAATTTTACGTCGCTGGCGGCGGTGTTCACCCTGTAATGAATGGGATGGCCACAGCTGCTGACTGGATGTCTGCGGCATCTTTTATTTCAATGGCTGGCTTAATTTCTGTTGGCGGTTATGCCAATTCTACCTACCTCATGGGTTGGACCGGCGGTTATGTGTTACTAGCCATGCTGTTAGCACCCTATCTACGAAAATTCGGCAAGTTTACCGTACCCGATTTTATCGGTGACCGTTTTTATAGCTCTGGTGCGCGTCTGGTTGCGGTGGCCTGCTTAATTATTGCCTCAGTGACCTATGTTATCGGGCAAATGACCGGCGCTGGTGTCGCATTCTCCCGTTTCCTTGAAGTCAGCAGTGATGCTGGTTTAATTATTGCTGCGATTATTGTCTTTATGTACGCCGTACTTGGCGGCATGAAAGGCATTACTTACACTCAGGTTGCCCAATATGTGGTGCTGATTGTTGCGTATACCATTCCTGCGGTATTTATTTCTCTGCAACTGACTGACACCTTTTTACCGCCGCTGGGTTTGTTTTCTGATCATGTGCAATCTGGTGTGCCACTGCTGCAAAAATTGGATGAAGTCGTCCGGGAGCTGGGTTTTGTCGATTACACCGCTGATGTTGATAACAAACTTAATATGGTGCTTTTCACGCTATCGCTAATGATTGGTACCGCTGGTTTACCACACGTAATTATCCGGTTCTTTACCGTACCAAAAGTTGCGGATGCACGCTGGTCTGCTGGTTGGGCATTGGTGTTTATCGCGATTCTGTATCTGACAGCACCTGCAGTCGCATCAATGGCGCGCTTAAACCTGATGACTACTATTTTCCCGAATGGTCCAACGGCAGATGCGATTAAATATGAAGATCGGCCAGAGTGGATTAAAAGCTGGGAAAAAACAAAGTTAATTAAATTTGATGATTTAAATGGCGATGGTCGGATCCAGTTGTACAACCACACCCCTGCTTTTGAAGCAAAAGCGACAGAGCGTGGTTGGAAAGGCAACGAACTGACAGTGAACAATGACATCCTGGTGCTGGCGAATCCTGAAATTGCCAACCTGCCAAGCTGGGTCATTGGTCTGATCGCTGCCGGTGGTTTAGCCGCAGCATTATCAACTGCTGCCGGCCTGTTACTAGCGATTTCTTCTGCGGTTAGTCACGATTTAATCAAAGGAACGATCAATCCAAATATTACCGAGAAGCAAGAACTGCGTTATGCCCGGATTTCTATGGGGGTCGCGATTGTCGTTGCCACCTGGCTTGGGATGAACCCACCTGGCTTTGCCGCTCAAACCGTAGCACTGGCCTTTGGGATCGCCGCGGCTTCAATATTCCCGGCATTAATGATGGGGATCTTCTCGAAACGGGTGAACAGCAAAGGTGCAATCTCTGGGATGTTGTCAGGGCTAATTTTCACCTGCGTCTACATCTTTTTATACCTGGGCTGGTTCTTTATTCCAGGAACCGCTTCGTTTGAAAACATCCCTGCAAATTGGATCTTTGGTATCTCTCCATTGTCAATTGGCGCGGTTGGTGCGTTAATTAACTTCCTGGTTGCCTTTGGTGTGTCATCTGTTACAGAACAGCCGCCACAAGCGATTCAGGACTTGGTAGAAAGCGTTCGCTTCCCTCGGGGTGCGGGTACTGCTGTTGACCATTAACTCAATCTGTTAGTGTCTTTGAAAGGCCTGGTGCATCTTTAGGTGCATCAGGCTTTCATGTTGTGTTTGCCGATAGGCTCGACCTGAGTCAGCCGGTTTATTAAGGAAGTTCAAGACAATGATTTGGGAATTACTTGCCACTATTATCGCAGGTGTTGGTGCTGCAGGCGTTGCCCTGTTACTACGTAAGTTAAGCAGCCAACGCTTACCCCGCTATTTGGTGCCAGTCTTTGCTGGGATGGGC